>CATITW010000180.1 GCA_949547975.1 Cryomorphaceae bacterium
CAGTCGAAAAAAGCCGGTGGTAGCGGCCTAGGGGTGTATTTCACACACAACCTGATCAAACAACTCGGCTGGACCATAGATGCCCAAAGTACCGCCGGTGTAGGGACGACCATCACCTACAACATGGTCTTTGACCCGGATCGCATTCCTGTTAAGTAACTCTTTCTCGGTCAGCTTTGGCCCTGTTCACCTTGGCTTCTTAGAAATATTTTCACGGGAATTTATTTTTTCACCTCTCACCCCCTTTACTTCTAAATTCCTCTTATATTTGCCGTCCAATTGCTGCGGATGTGGTGAAATTGGTAGACACGCTAGTTTTAGGCACTAGTGCTTTATCGCGTGAAGGTTCGAGTCCTTTCATCCGCACTTGACGAAAAGCTCGGTTGCTTAGCAACCGGGCTTTTTTGTTTTTCACCCCTCCATAAGCGGAGCTTAATGGAAGGGGTGAAAAACAAAAAAGCAGGGCAGCGCGGAGCGCTGACCAGCTTTGAGCTCAAGAATGCATCCCCACCGAGGTCCGCCAACTTCGTGATAACGAAGGTTGGCAATCCTACTCAGCATTCACACGCCCCTTAGCACTGTTAGATTTGCACCAACGCGCAAATTTTTCAATTATACACATACTAAAGGTAGATATACTTATTCACACAGGTACAATCCACTTACTGTAAATACCTTTGACAGTAATTGCCGCCTTATGCAGAAAGTACGCTTTACAGTCGATGAGATTAAAGGGAACATCAGGTTCATTTTTTGGATCTGTAGCTTCACTACGCTCGCTTTAATCCTGAGCCAAATCCGCCTTATACAGCTGGAAAAAACGTCGTACAATCTTCAAAAAGAGTGGACGACGAATGAAGCGTTTATCACAAGCTTCCAGAACGCGTTTTACACAACACACGATGTGCAGTTTGCCATCACTAAGGAGTATGCAACCACGAATGCCCAAGCGCTCCGCATGTTTGACAACCCGGTGATTCTAAATGGGCCGTATAAACAAGAGCTCGAAAAATGGAAGGGGGCACTGGAATACGTACTTGACTCTAGGGGCTACAGCGGAATGAAGGACCACGATCATCAGAAATGTATCGGTCTCAATGCCAAGAAAAATTACGTAGTGAGTCAAGCGCGTTTGAGTTTTGAAAGCCAATTAGAAGGACTTCAAAGAAGAATTGACTTGCTAAACTTAATCATCCTATTACTTCCCGTAATCACACTGGCCTTCTTAGTATACACCGCCTTTTTCACGAACTATGGCGGGACAGAATAAGCCTACACAGCGCTCGGCCATATTACTGGTTGTAATTTCCTTTATCGCTATTTGGAGCTCACCTGCCGAGCTGGCGACTAAAGTCATCATGAGCACAGGGGTCGTCTTCACCATGATTCGTCGTTACCTCTTGATGCCGACGCAGGTGTACCTTATACTGGGTTCAGAAATCCTCGTGTATTTAGTGCTCGCCATGACCCTACCGGGGATTTGGTCTGTGATGCTCATTATTTCACTCATGTTTCGCTTCGGCAGCATGTACGTGCCTACGCAGATTCGACCTCGGCTTTTGTACCAGCAGCACTTGAGTCCGTATTTAGGAACTGCGATCGCGGCGTGTAAAGCGCTATTAGCTGGCGGGGCTGGACATCAGTTCGGTACCGGCTGAGATGATAACAGGGTGGTTCAGTGGTTTGATTGCACTGTTTTTTTGCATCACGATCCTCAGCTATCACATTTACAACAGAGCGCGGATGTATGAAGAACTGCTGAAGGACATGGCGGTGAAAGAAAAAAATTGGACCCTGGAACTTCTGAGTTTACTCTCGCACAACATTCGAACACCGATCACGACCATGTCGAACCGGATCGAGATCATGCGCATGAAATCTGAAACGGGGAGCGAGATCAGTTTGAAAGATATTATCTCGCTGCAACAGAGCAATGATAACGTAAGCAAGATCATCAACCAGCTGCTCAACAATACCGCGCGTACCCAGATTCGTGACAAGCAAGGAGTGATTAGCCTCGAGAGCGCTCTTGAAATG
>CATITW010000181.1 GCA_949547975.1 Cryomorphaceae bacterium
ATCTGGCTGTAGACCTCTTCGGCGATGTCTTTGAAGACCGGACCGGCAACGATGTTTCCGTAGTAGCCGATGTGGTAGTCGGGTTTGTTGATCACCACGATGCAGCTGTATTTCGGATCATCAGCGGGGAAGTAGCCGGCGAAGGAGCTTTGGTAATCGCGCGTTTTTCCGCGCCAGTAGTTCAGCTGACAGGTACCGGTTTTTCCAGCGAGTGGGATGCGATCGTCTTTGAGGTTTTTGGCCGTTCCGCGTTCGACGACACCTTCGAGGAGCACTTTGAGCTTGTCGATGGTGGTTTGCGAACAGATCGCCGGATTCAGAATTTTGGTTTCGAAATTTTCCACGCTGCGGCCGTGGTCCATGATTTGCTCGACGATCTGGGGCTGGACCATGACACCGTCGTTTGCAACGGCGTTGTAGAAGGTAAGTAATTGGAGTGGAGTCATCGAAAGCGAGTATCCGTAGGCCATCCAGGGCAGTGTGATCCCGGACCAATTAGCGTCACTCGGCTTCGGGATATTTGGCGTCGTTTCCCCCTTAATGCTCACGCCCGTCTTCTCGTGCACCCCTCTGCGGTAGAGGAAATCCACATAGGCGTCCGGGTCATCCTTAAAGTGCTCATAGACCAATTTTACAATCCCCGTATTCGAACTCACCTCAAACGCCCTTCTCAGATTGATCTTTCCGTACCCGCCGCGTCTGGAATCGCGTACATTTTTGCCGTAGATCGTGTACACCCCGTTTTCGGTGTCCACGGTGGTGTTCGTGTCCGCGGCTCCGGTCTCGAGCAGGGTCATGGTGGTCAGAAGTTTCATCGTGGATCCCGGCTCCGTCGCTTCCCACACGGCATAATTCCGTAATTCACTGTAGGTGCTGTCTTCGCTGCGACCGAGGTTCGCCATTGCGACTATTTTGCCGGTTTCGACCTCCATCACGACCACACTTCCGTGATCGGCTTTGTATTTTTTTAATTGGCTCAAAAGGCTTTGCTGGGCCACATCTTGGATGCGCGTGTCGATCGTGGTGATCAGGTCAAACCCGTCTACCGGCTCCACGGCTTCCGGATCATCGAGCGGTTTCCAATCCCCGCCGGCAATTTTTTGCTTGAGTCGACTTCCCGGCTTGCCCTTGAGGTATTCGCTGTAATAGCCTTCTAGCCCGGCACTTGCGCCTTCGAGATCGTACCCGATCGTACGCATCTGCATGTTCGTTGCCATCTGGATGCGCTCATGATCTTCCTCGATGATCAGTCCGCCTTGAAAGGCCCCGCGCTTGAGAATAGGGTAGGTGCGCATGCGTTGTAAGTCGCTGAAATTCAGTTTCGAAGCAAGTGGCACGTAGCGTCTGCGTTTGCGACGTTGCTCCTTCAGGTAGGAGGTCCATCCGGCCGCGGTATACTTGTCATTTATTGTCGCCAATTTAGCTCCAAGTCCCGCCACCTCTGACTGGAACACGTCCTCATCCACAGTCACTGCGTCAAAGTGCACCTTGTACACCGGTTTGGTCGTGGCCAGCGTTTTTCCGTCCGCACTGTAAATGTCCCCGCGTTTTGCCGGAATGATTTTTCGTTCGATCAGGCGCTCGGCACTCTGTGCGCGCAGCTCCGGACCCATCACCACAGAGACGTAGACCAAACGCACGAAATACACCAGCAAGACCAAGAAGATCAAGCCGCTGATGCGCGCGATGCGGTTTTTAATACGTTTGAGTTCGTCGTTCACTCCGGTGTGGTTATTCTTCCGTTACTACTATCTTCTTCGGACGCAATTCTGGGTTTTTTAAATCCAGCGCTTCTGCCCGTTTCAGTACCCGACTTTCCAATGAAAGCTTGGTCAATTTTTCTTTCGTCTCCGTGTGCTCTGCCTCCAGCGTCTGGCGCACTTTGCTCAGCTCATCGATCTTGTGCACCTTCTGGTCGGTCGCGTGGCTGACATTGATGGAGATAAAGGCCAATGCACACAGCCAAGCGCCAAACGGTAAAAACCGCAGCAGCGCTTCATCGCTCAGGGTCAAACGCCCTTTGAGTGCTCCTATGCCTTTTTTCTTACTCATGGTCTCTGTGCCACGGCTCTTCCGTGCGTTCTGCTATTCTCAATTTCGCGCTCGTTGCACGCGGGTTTCTTGCATTTTCTTCTTCCGTTGCGATCACGGGCTTGCGGGTGATGCCTTTGAGCGGCACGCGCTTCACGCCGAACATATCGCTGTCGGTCTGTCCCACGGCCTTCCCATCACGGATGAAGTTTTTGACCATGCGGTCCTCGAGGCTGTGGTAGCTCATCACGACGAGTCGGCCTCCGGGGCGCAATACTTCGATCGTGCCATGGAGCAAATCTTC
>CATITW010000182.1 GCA_949547975.1 Cryomorphaceae bacterium
AACGGCAAAGGACCGTACGGGCTTGACGTGGTGAAGGTGCCTCCGACCAAGTTCAACAGCGACGGGTCACTCGTTCCGCGGTAGTTGTAGAGGTACCCCAAGGAGACAAAGGGTCCCTCGAGAAAGGCGTGATCGATGGAGGTCGACAGTACAAAATTTGTTTGCGCGGGGTTGATCTGCGGTAGGTCTTTGTACGGCAAGAAATAGGTGAATTCACCGCTAAAACCCGCCTTTTTCAAGTTCCCGGACCACCCGCCACCTACAGCGATGCGCGTCTTCCATTTCCCTGCGATGGCTTGGAAGTCATAGCCCTTATAATTGGTACGGTAGCGGTAGGCCAGCACCGTGCGCTTAATGCTGTCCGCCGGTGCGAAGGCAACTTCCCAGCTTGATAGCATGCCCGTGTAGCGCTCGTAACGGATGGCGTCGACCCCGGGACGTTCCTCGTAGTCGATGTCAAAGAGGTTAAAGGGATTGAAAAGATCGTTCGGATTGAACTGCTGGTTAATGCCCCAATTTATGCGCTGACGTCCCACGCGCAAATGCCACTTCTCGCGGTCCATGTCGAGGTAAAATCGGTCAAAGACGGTGAGCGCGGATGCTGTTTTTGTCTGAAACCAGGGGATGTACAACGGCAAAAACCCCGGCTGGTGCTGGTAGTTCAGGTAAGAGTCATAGCTAGTGTACGGAGGAATGTTGTCGGCGAGGAGCTGATCGAAATTGGTATTTGTATACCCAGCAAAAATCCGATTACGCACCCCTGCTGCAAAGGTGAACTTTTCGCCAAAATAGCGGATGTTCAAGCGGTTATGGTACAAATATTCACTCGTATTGAGCTGGGGCAACGGCAACGTGATCGGTCCGCTCTGCGGCACAAAATCCTCGTTCACAGTGTTGTACTGATACAACAGTTTGTGGTAGCCGGTCAATGACCAATTTTTCTTCCACTCCTTCTTTTCCTGAGCACTGACCCCCACAAAACAGAGCACGAGCACGAGCGTTATGTACCTCCCAACTCCGCGCATTATTTCGTGGTATCACTCACAATCTTCCCATCGCTCACGGCAACAACACGTCTGGCCTTGCTGATCACCCGGTCGTCATGAGTTGCAAAAACGAAGGTCATCCCTTCCTCCTTGTTCAGTTTGAGCATGATGTCCAGCAGGTTCGCGGTGGATTCAGAATCCAAGTTTGCCGTGGGTTCATCCGCGAGTACAAACTGCGGCTTGCTCGCTAGGGCACGCGCTACTGCAACACGTTGCTGCTGCCCACCCGAAAGCTGGCCCGGACGTTTGTCTTCCTTTCCGGTGAGACCTACACTTTGAAGCAACTGACGCGCACGCTGTTCGCGCTCTTCTTTAGGGCGGTTCTGCAACAGCATAATGAAACTCACATTCTCCGTCGCCGAAAGCACCGGAATCAAGTTGTACGCTTGAAACACAAAACCAATGTTGCGCAAGCGAAAGTCGATCAGCTCGTTCTGCGAAAGCTTCGTGATGTCTACTCCACCCACTTCGATCGCGCCGGAGGTCGGTGCATCCAAACCGCCGAGCATGTTCAATAGGGTGGTTTTACCACAGCCGGAAGGACCTTTGAGTGCTGTAAATTCGCCTTCGGTGATGGTCAGATCGATGCCGTTTACCGCTTTCACGGGAACTGCGCCATCGTATATTTTATGGAGGTCTTTGACCTTAATGACTGGTTTACTCATGATTATTCGCCACGAATGGCTTGTACAGGGTTCAACTTCAAGGCCTTAAAGGCAGGATATAGCGCTGCGATAAGCGCCGTAAGCACGACCATGATGGCCACAATAATGTAATATTCAGGAACAATCTCCGGGTAAATCACGCTCTGTACCCCAAGGTTGGCAAGGCCTTCTTTCTTGCTGGTCAGGTCGATACCGATGCCCATCATCGCCCGCGTACTGAGGTCGCCTAATACGATGCCGATCGGTCCACCGACGAAGCCGAGCATGAGCGTCTCTACCAAAATCATCACGAAGAGTTTGCGTTTATTCATCCCCACCGCCATAAGCATTCCCAGCTCTCTGCGGCGTTCGAGAATGGCCATCAGCATGTTGTTGACGATACCGAACAGCAGCGCCATCATAATGATCCCTAGTACGAGCACGAGCATAATGCCCATCATGTCATCCGCATACCCAAGCTCAGGACTGTTGCGCTTCCAGCTGAGTATTTGCAACCCTTGAGGTAGCATTTGGGCCAATTCTGCCGTCTTCTCCTCCGTGCCTTCCGTCTCGTCATAGCGCACCATCAACTCATGCACCAAATCTTTTCCGATGGTCTTTTTGAGATCGCTGCGCTTGATGTAAATATTCAACTCGTCCCACGTGCTGTTCAACGTGCGGTAGATGCCCGTGATTCGAAAAGACGCACGTGAAATATTCCCCTCACCGTCTTGGAACGTAAGCACGACCTTTTTGCGCAAGCCCACGCCCAATTTTTCTGCAAGCTGCGCTCCGATCACCACGCTGTTGCGGGTTTTCGTCTCAAAGAAATCGCCCTCAATGATGGTCGAAGGCAAGGTGCTGTTTTC
>CATITW010000183.1 GCA_949547975.1 Cryomorphaceae bacterium
CAGGACACGTACAGTACACCCGCAATATGGTTACCGGTGCTTCTACCGCAAACCTCGCGCTCATCCTGGTAGATGCTCGCAAAGGCGTGATCGAGCAAACCAAACGCCACACCTTCATTGCATCCCTTCTGCAAATCCCGCACGTCTTCGTGTGTATCAACAAGATGGACTTAGTGGATTACAGTCAAGAGGCCTATGATAAAGTAGTTAAGGAATACACCGACTTCGCTGCGAAGCTCGACGTTCAGGATGTTCGCTTCATTCCCATGTCTGCCCTACACGGAGACAACGTTGTTACCCGCAGTGAGCAGATGAGCTGGTACGAAGGGGGAACGCTCCTTCACAACCTTGAAACCGTTCACATCTCTGCAGACTACAACCTGCGCGACTGCCGCTTCCCTGTGCAAACAGTCATCCGTCCCCACAGCGACGAGTATCACGACTTTCGTGGTTATGCAGGCCGCGTCGCAGGCGGGATATTCAAAAAAGGAGATAAAGTGGTCGCCCTGCCCTCAGGATTAGAAAGCAAGATTGCAGCCATTCACACGATGACTGGCGAGCTTGAAGAGGCTTTCCCCCCACAGAGCGTTACGATCACTCTAGAAGATGATATAGACATCAGCCGTGGAGATATGCTCGTGCGCAGTGAAAACCGCCCAGACGGTCAACAAGATTTAGACGTGATGCTCTGCTGGCTCAATGCCACACCACCACGTCCTCGTGCGAAATATGTCCTTAAACAAACCACGGCTGATGCCCGTGCCATGATTACTGAGATTCAGTATAAGATGGATATCAACACCCTCCACAGATTAGAAGAGGACAAGGACATCAAGATGAACGATATAGCACGGGTAAAAATTCGTTCTACCAAACCGATTTTCGCTGATGAGTACAATCAAAACCGAGTCACAGGATCACTTATATTAATAGATGAGGCAACGAACGAAACCGTTGCAGCAGGAATGATTAGATAATTATGAGTAAAGTAGCTTTAATTACAGGAGTCACTGGACAAGACGGTGCCTACCTATCGGAATTATTATTAAAAAAAGGATACATTGTTCACGGGTTGAAGCGTAGAACATCTCTGTTCAATACGGATCGAATAGATCATTTGTATCAGGACCCACATTCGGAAGGTGCTAAGTTTTTTATGCATTATGGCGACATGACGGACAGTACTAATCTGGTTCGTTTGATTCAAGAAATTCAGCCAGATGAAATCTACAACTTGGCAGCAATGAGCCATGTGCGCGTTTCATTTGACGTTCCAGAATATGTAGCGGATGCAGACGGAATAGGAACGCTGAGGCTTCTTGAGGCTATCCGAATTCTAGGATTAGAAAAAAAGACACGTATTTACCAAGCCTCTACCTCAGAATTGTATGGAAAAGTACAAGAGGTGCCTCAAACGGAGAAAACACCATTTTATCCCCGATCTCCTTATGCCGTAGCAAAAATGTATGCCTATTGGATTACCGTAAACTATAGAGAGGCATATGGAATGTTCGCTTCCAATGGAATTTTGTTCAATCACGAAAGCCCAATTCGCGGAGAGACCTTCGTTACACGTAAAATTACTCGTGCAGTATCCCGAATAGCTTTAGGCTTACAGGATAAATTCTACTTGGGAAATCTCGATTCCAAAAGAGATTGGGGTCATGCAAAGGACTATGTACGAATGATGTGGATGATTCTTCAGGCTGATGAAGCTGAAGATTGGGTTATTGCTACGGGCACCACTACCAAGATTCGTGATTTCGTTAAAATGGCATTTAATCATGTAGGTATAGAGCTTGAATTTAATGGCTCAGGAGTTGACGAAGTGGTGAAAGTTGCGAAATGTACTAACCCACAATACCAACTCGAAATAGGCAAAGAAGTCCTCGCCATTGATCCTAAGTATTTCCGTCCAACCGAGGTGGACCTTTTGATAGGGGATCCAACTAAAGCTAAAGAGAAGCTCGGATGGGAACCCCAAATTCAGCTAGCAGAACTTGTTGAAGATATGATGAGCTCGGACCTTAAGTTGATGCAGAAGGATAGGTATCTCAAGGAAGGCGGTTATCAAACATTAAACTACTTTGAGTAATGGTTAACAAGTCGGATAGAATATATATCGCTGGTCATCGAGG
>CATITW010000184.1 GCA_949547975.1 Cryomorphaceae bacterium
AAGTTTGCAGTTATAGACATAGAGTGTACCGGAGGTAAGTGGGGTGAAGAGCGCATTATTGATGTAGCGATTTTCGTTCTTGAAGATGGAGAGGTCATTGACCAATTTTCCTCGCTGGTCAACCCCGAGGCGGGCATTGATCCATACGTCACAAAACTCACAGGTATCACCAATAAAATGGTTCGAACAGCTCCAAAGTTTTACGAGCTGGCCAAGCGCATTGTGAAAATCACAGAAGGGTGCACCTTCGTTGCGCACAACATCGGATTTGATTACCGCGTGTTCCAACAGGAATTTGAGGCCTTAGGATTCGACTACCATCGCGCTACATTAGACACCATTCCCTATGCTGAACGCATTTTCCCGGATTGGGAGAATTACGGGTTGAAAACGGTTAGTAAGGAATTGGGCCTAGTGAATGCGGCCCGACATCGTGCGGAAGGAGACGCTAGATTGACCCTGGACTTATTGAAGATCCTACTGGAAAAGGACCGCGAAAGTTTGATTGATCAAGTTTTTGTTTCTCGAGAGAACAGCATTGGTAAAAATCCATTCAAGGAGCAAGTCAAGAATCTAGAAAATCGAGTAGGGATTTACTACATCTACAATACAGACGGTGAGGTCATCTATATCGGCAACAGTAAAGATTTGCAAAATAGTGTGAATCGTCACTTTGTCGCGGATAACAAAGTAGCTTTGGCGTTGCAGGAAGAAGCTGCGACACTCGAAGTAGAAGACATCGGGAATGAAGCAATATCTGAAATGTTGTTTTATGCGACCGTAGAGAAGCATCGACCGGTGTACAACACCACGAAGAAACGTCGATTCTTAAGTTTCGGAGTATTTGTCGACCCTAAGAAAAACGCTGAGGTTGATGTCGTTCGTGTCTACCCGATCCGTCATCAGCCTGCCCAATTTTATTTTGACGGCCCTAAAAGCGTCTATGCCTGGTTGCAGAAGGTGATGATGAATGAGAAATTGGACCCGTTTACATTTCTGTTAGATAAAGATCGGGAGCATTACTTTAAGCATACGCCGAGTCTTCAATGGAAGGCCAAGCAAAAATCCGTTCCTGCAGAAGTGCTCCGAGCTTATATGATGCCTCGTGAGGCTGTGCTTATCGGACCTGGGCGTAAGGGCCAAGAAAAATGCGCCATCCTTATCGAAGGAGGGCGCATCTTAGGGTACTCTTATTTTTATCTAGCTACAGATTCCACGCAACGCGCGCAGTTGAAAATGCGCATGGTCGATCTTGAGCACAACGCATACAACGTTGGAGTGATACAGCATTACCTCAGCAAGGGCTATTTGCAAGTACTTGAAGACTAAGAACTAGCACTTGGTGAGAAATATGGAGTGGTACTAATCGAAGAAGTACCCTACACTCAAAACCACTTGACTAGAACGTGAATCGAGGCTGAAGTTGTAATCTGTATTGTTGTAGTTATAGTCGACCTCTCGAGCGAGCATGCCGAATCCACTTTCGTATTTCACTTCAGCCAGTAACTTCCAAAGTTTCAGTCCCGCGTGAATGTGCCATCCCCAAGTGAAATTTGCTTCGGTTTCATTGTTCCAAATGTCGCTAGCGTTTGCGAGTGGAATCGATGGCGTAGCACCTAATCCAACAAAAGCAGGACCAAATTTAGCTCCAGCGCTGATCGGGAAATCCAACCGCTGTATGGTTGAACTAAGGTCCACGTCAGTGCCGTCGTCGGTCATAGTGATGTTTTGATCAAAACGTGTGTACAACGCTTCGCCATGGACGTAGGCAGGAATCAAAGGAAGTGCCACGCGAGCAATGAGGCCAGCGTTGAAGCCGTTCGAAATGTCCGTTTGAAGGTTGGAGATGTCGTAGGTCTGGTCGTTGTAAATGGCCAAAACATCTGAAGCGCTCAGTGAGGTTTGAGGGTAGTTTAATCCGGCTTTTGCTCCGAATTTCAAAACTTTCAATTGCCCGTAAGAGGCGGTGCTGAGCACAAAGGCAGCAAGAAGTAAGACGTGCTTTTTCATAAGTAGATTAGGTTAGAGGTAAAAAGATACAACATCTCAGCCAAAAAGGGGAATGGCTGAGATGATGATAAGAAGTATTATGCGTGTTTGCTGAGGTAGCTTTCTACGTTACGCTGGATGCGTTCTTTGGCACCCTCAAGCGGTGCAGGATCGAAGGTCTTTCCAGTGATGTGTTCGAAAAGTTCGCGATAACGGGTGCTCACTAGCGCCACAAATTCATCGGTCATTTCAGGTACTTGTTGACCCTCTTGTCCTTGGAATCCATTTTCCATAAGCCATTCGCGAACGAATTCTTTGCTGAGCTGACGTTGAGACTCGCCACGATCCTGACGTTCCCCATAACCGTCCAAATAGAAGTAACGAGAGCTGTCGGGGGTATGAATCTCATCGATCAACACGATGGTTCCATCGGCCAATTTTCCAAACTCATACTTCGTGTCTACAAAAATGAGACCACGTTCCTTCGCCATTTCGCTGCCTCGTGCAAATAAAGCACGGGTGTAGCTTTCGAGTTGTAGATAGTCTTCTTCGCTGACAATGCCTTTGGCGATGATGTCTTCCCTGGAAATGTCTTCGTCGTGATCGCCATGTTCGGCTTTTGTGGCTGGAGTGATGATCGGAGTTGGGAAGGCGTCGTTTTCTTTGAGTCCTTCGGGCAAGGTTACGCCACAGAGTTCACGTAGCCCACTTTTGTAGGTACGGGCAGCATGCCCGGCGAGGTAGCCACGAATGACCATTTCTACTTTGAACGGTTCTGCGCGATGCCCGACGGTGACTTGCGGATCAGGTGTAGCAAGACGCCAGTTCGGGACAATGTCTTTGGTGGCTTCTAAAAAGTGTTCTGCGATCTGGTTGAGCACTTGGCCTTTGCCCGGAATAGGGCGAGGAAGCACGACGTCGAAAGCGGAAATACGGTTCGACGCGACCATGACTAAAAAGTCACTGCCTATGGAGTAGACGTCGCGTACTTTTCCGCGGTAAAAATTGGTTTGTCCAGAAAATTCGTAGGTGGGCTGCTGGTCCATTTCTAATCCTTTTGCTCGTAAGCTTTAATAATTTCTTTAACTAAGGGGTGACGAATCACATCCTGACCGGTAAGGCGAATAAAGCCAATTCCTTTGACGCCTTTGAGCATCCCAAGCGCCTCTTTTAGACCACTTTGCTGGTTCCGAGGAAGGTCAATCTGCGAGGTGTCGCCAGTAATGATGAATCGTGCGTTCTCGCCCATACGGGTCAAAAACATTTTCATTTGCGCCGTTGTGGTGTTTTGACTCTCGTCTAAAATCACGTAGGCGTCATCGAGCGTTCGTCCACGCATAAAAGCGAGCGGCGCTATTTCGATGGTTTTATTTTCTAAGTAGAATTCTAATTTTTCTTTAGGAATCATGTCTCGGAGCGCATCGTATAGCGGAGCGAGGTACGGGTCCAATTTTTCTTTCAAGTCTCCGGGAAGGAATCCTAAGTTTTCACCTGCTTCCACCGCTGGTCGCGTAAGTACAATCCGGCGTACCTCACGATTCTTTAGCGCTCGTACCGCGAGTGCTACAGCGGTATACGTTTTACCCGTTCCTGCAGGGCCTACGGCAAAAACCATATCGTTCTCCATAGCGGATTCGATCAGCTTGTACTGGTTCGGGGTTTTGGCCTTGATGATGCGGCCAGATGGACCGTGTAAGATGACTTCGTCGCGGAGCATGGTGATGCGTTCGCGCTGTGTATCGGTGGCTTGAATCAAATGGTCCAAAGCGCGTTGATTCAAATTTTTGTGCTTGGAAACATACGCTACGATGGCTTCGAGTTTGTCTTCGAATTCCACTAATACATCCTCGGGCCCAGACACTTTGATTTCATGTCCTCGGGCAATCATTTTAAGCTGTGGAAAATAGTCCTTTATCTGCTTGAGAAAGGTGTTGCTCGGACCATAGAGCTGCGCCGGATCGGTCCCTTTGAGTTCAAAAACG
>CATITW010000185.1 GCA_949547975.1 Cryomorphaceae bacterium
GGATTTGACCATACTTTAAGATCGGAGGAGGCGCCTGCATAAAACCCTTCAACGGCGGCTTCATATCCCACCTGGTTCTCAATATGCGAAATCGCAAATTCACGTACCGCATCTTCAGAAAGCGATACCTGAGTACAGCTCACCGCAGAAATAGCTGCAGCGGCTAGAAATAGATACTTTTTCATGGTTTTGTTTGTTAGTTATACGGATTAATTTAACGTTTTTATTTTATTTCCGTGTTTCATTTTGTCCATAACAGACTATAAAACAGAAACTTAATGTTTACGAAACGCGGCGTAGTTACGATTTCAACAACCTGCGCGGGCCTATAAATCTTCTATGGCAATGGCCAACCAATCCATACGATCTGAAAACCAATCGCTCAAATAACTGACCTCATGATCATATTCCGTAAAGGAAACGGCATTGGGCCAAACCCAAACTCCGAGAATAGGCCACTTCACAAAATTACGTTCCTGAGCACCAGCAATAAATGAGGCGTGCTGATTCATATCTGCGATGAATTGGTCCTTTTGCGCATAGAAATGATTGAAACGGACTTTGACGAGGGAAACGAAATTTGAATCTTGGTAAAGACCAAGTAGTGTTTACACGACCGGCCCTTTCAACTTTTTTCGGCGCTAATTGAGAGTTTTCAATAGAAACGCTGAACCACTTTTGTGAAGTCCGTTTTTGAACTGGCTTTGTTTGAAGCTGAATAGACGCCTTCCCAAACATTAAATACCCCACATATTGGACAAACGATTTCGTACCGAACAGTATTTATGTTACTCTTCGTTATTTTATCAATCTCGGCGGAGGTAAGACGGTATGCGGAAGTGGCAACATCGTCTACATTATCATTTATCCCACGATCCGTGCAAGAGATAACTGTACCATCGTCAAGATAGATAATCAGTTTATTGGCAATTTTGACAACATCCGTAAGCTTTGAACTTACGATAATCATAGGCGATATGCCGTCTTTTGCAAAAACAAGATTCTTAACGGCTTGGAAAGCATTGGATGGATGAGCTAATCACCTTGAAGATAGTCATTCTGCATTCAAACTCCTCAATGGAGCCAAACCCTGATCATTGGGAATTAAAAGACCGTCGATCAGTTCATAGGTGTGGTCCAAATATTGGCTGGGTTCATCATAGAATTCCAATTTCAAGACTTCCCCATCCAGATAAGTTCGACCGATGTTTTCAATGTGGTAGGCTGCATCAAAAGTTGTCGAAATGAACTTCCCGCTGGAATACAGCGTGAGACTCAGGTGTGGAAAGGCATCCTCGAGTTCGGTGAATTCGGCGACTTTAGCGCCATATGATAATTGGACAATAAAGGGTCTTAGAAGATAGCTTCCAAAGGGCAATACCACAGCAGCAATCAACGCCCATTTCCTGAACCTAGGCCAATGCCCTCTTGTTAAAAAGAATATGTTATTCACCACAAAACCTAGCCAGATTACCGCGCTTAAGAGCCCAAAGCCATAGGCTATAACCATATCTTGATCCGTCCAATCATTATTGCCGGGAAGGCGCCATTCAACCAACACTCCTAGAGCGAAGAGTAAAAACAATGCGACCAAGGCTAGAGCAAGAATTCGGA
>CATITW010000186.1 GCA_949547975.1 Cryomorphaceae bacterium
AGATCCCCTGGAGCAAAGCCCTCGAGATTTGCATCCTCTTCCTCTACACCGCTTAATTTAAGGCGACGTATGAACGAATACCGAACACGGAAAAATTCATCCATATTGTTGGAGTGGATTCCCAAAAAGCGGATGCGCTCGATCAGCGGCACTTCAGGGTCCTCAGCCTCTTGTAACACACGTTCGTTGAACTTCAGCCAACTGATGTCACGATTACTAAAGACTTGTTTATCTGCTATCATTCTTTGGTCTTAAGTCGTTTAGGATATTCAAAGGTGATCAATTCCGCGCCCGGTCCTATCTCGCGCCAGCTTCCTACATCAAAGCGTAAACATACCAAGCCCGTCGTGGGTACATTGGAGATGTGGGCATCGGTCATATCATTCACAAAATCTGTGATGCCTGGATTGTGTGCGAAATAGATGGCCGTGTCGATGTGATCCGCCGTTCTGGCAATGTGCGAGCGCAAGGTTTGTACACCCGCGTGGTAGAGCTCGTCAATCATTTTGACTTCCGCCGCTGGTACTTGGAAATTTTTGGCAAAAATAAGGGCGGTATGCACCGCACGCGTGGCGGGAGAACTGAACATTTTAAAATGCGCATTCTGAGGCAGGAGTTCTTCTACATACGTGCTTACTAGATGGGCATCCCGTATGCCGCGACCTTTCAGTGGACGGTCTCTGTCATCCACTTGATCAAGCGACCAGGAGCTTTTGGCATGTCGAACTAGGTAGAGTGTTTTCATGTAGTTAAAATACAGATTTTCAACACGTTCTACCAACCCCTAATGCAGGTTACATAAATCTTAACAGAAAATTTAAGCAGAGGTTACCTAGCGCTGAGCAGTCTTCGCTTCGTTCCAAAGCACCTCCATTTCCTCTAAACTCATGTCGCTTAGCGACTTACCCAGCTCTCGGGCCTTAGACTCCATGTAGGTGAACCTGAAAATGAACTTTTTATTGGTACGTTCGAGTGCCAATTCTGGATCCAATCCGCTTAAGCGAGAGAAATTGACCAATGAGAACAGGACATCACCCAACTCACCTTCGATATCTTCCTCTTTACCAGACTTTTGCGCCTGTTCAAACTCACCGAGCTCCTCTTTGATTTTATCCCAAACGTCTTCTGGTTTGTCCCAGTCAAAACCTGCACCTCGCGCCTTATCACCGATGCGAATCGCCTTAACAAGCGCAGGAAGGCCTCGAGGAACGCCTTGGAGCACACTCTTGGTACCTTTTTCCTTGAGCTTGATAGCTTCCCAATTCGCCTTGACTTCCTCTTCCGTATTTGCCGTTACATCTCCGTAAATGTGCGGATGGCGATGTATGAGTTTGTCACAAACGCTGTTCAGAACATCAGCAACGTCAAAAGCCCCTTTCTCACTACCGATCTTGGCATAAAACACCATGTGCAGCATGAGGTCGCCGAGCTCTTTTTTGATTTCTTCTAGATCGTTTCCCTCAATAGCATCCGCAAGCTCGTAGGTCTCCTCAATAGTGAGGTGACGCAAGCTTTCGAGCGTTTGTTTCTTGTCCCACGGACACTCCGCACGTAGGGTATCCATGATGTCTAATAAACGCCCAAAGGCCTCCATTTTCTCTGCCCGGGTATGCTGGCTCATAAGCGTTTTTTTATTCGGCTTCTTCTGCCGTCGCTTCAGTAGACTCTTCTGCGTCGAGGATCGACAGTAGGTCGTTCTTTACCAAGATATTGAACCACTGTACGACTTTCTTGATGTCACTAGCATACACGCGTTCTTGATCAAACTTCGGCAACACTTCACCGAAGAAGTCTTCCAATTCATTTTTTGAACTCTTGTGCGATAGTGCTTCTTTGCCTTCTGTAACCTCAGCCATTGCTTTGAATACTTCACGCAAAGGCACTTCTTCCTCATACGTGTAGATGGCGATGTCTCCTAAAGAGCTGACGTTTGCCGTAGCAGGAATGGACGTGCGCTGTCCATCGATCAAGCTTTCCACCACAACGCCATTTTTACGGTGTGCAATCAGATGAAATAATCCTGGTTTTCCTGCGATGGATAATACGGTTCTTAGTTCCATTAGTTTTTATTTAGCCAATTTTTGACGGTTTCTAACTCTTTGTCTTTCCCCCCACTATTCAACTCCAAGAGCGCGAGCGCATTTGGAACTAATTCGTGCTGAGGATATCTTTTGATCAGGGCCTCTAAAAAAGCCGTAGATCGCTCTGTATCTGCTAATGTATTTTCAAAATACAACGCAAGTTGCATTAATGCCTCCGGAGCAAAACGATGCTCTGGGAATTTGCTGGTCAAAAGTATCAAATAGTTGACTCCGTACAATTGGTCCTTTGAACCACTCATCAATACCAAACCTGCTTGCATTAAACGCTTTGGATCACTCCCGATATAATCCGAGGCCGCAATCAAAAACGGGCGAGCGCGCTCAAGATCCCCCTCCGTCGCAACCGCACTGTCGATCTTGTTGAGATACCACTGCGCTGAATCTAAGGCCACCACCTCGCTCTGAGGTGCTTGTTGGCTTTCACTTTCTTGCGCTACCGGCTCTGAAGGAGCAGCACTGCATGCGCCCAAAACGACCATCCACAACAGTGCTAATCTCATCGTTTTTTCGGGAATTTCATTGGGTAATCGATCTTGATATCACCGCGCTCGATACTTCCTAGACGTCCCTTGATCAAACGCTTACGTAGCGGCTTCACATATTCGGTGAATAATACGCCCTCAATATGATCGTATTCGTGTTGAATCACGCGTGCAGCGAGTCCTGAATAGGTTTCTTCTACCAGTTCCCAATTCTCGTTATAGTACTCAATCACAATTTTCTCCTTGCGGTAGACCATCTCACGAACATCGGGAATGCTCAAGCAGCCTTCTTCCATGCCCCATTCTTCACCATCTTCTTCGATAATGATGGGGTTGATGAAGGTTTTGGTGAATCCTTTGAGCAGCTCATAATCTTCTTGCCCTTCCTCTGCGAATGGACTCGCGTCGACGATGAACAAACGAATGCCGCGACCGATCTGAGGCGCTGCAAGACCCACGCCTTGTGCGTTGTACATGGTTTCGTACATGTTTTTGATCAGCGCATCGAGACCTGGATATTCCTGGTCAATCTCGTCGGCCACTTTATTTAAAACAGGATCGCCGTAGGCAACTATAGGTAAAATCATATTGTGCGTTGTGAGCGGCAAAGATAGTTATCGCTGTGCTAAAAATCGCTCTAAAATCAGGGAGGCTGCTACTTTGTCTAGGGCACCTTTTTCACGGCGTTTGCTTTTTTTCATCCCACCTGCGATCAGGGTTTGAGAAGCCAATTTTGACGTGTCGCTCTCATCAACGAGTACGACCTGAATTTTTGGGAAACGGGCCGAAATTTTTGCGACCCATTGCTGAATCAATCTCGTGCTGTCCGTCTCCACCTCCGTAAACTCCGAAGGATCACCTACGACTATGATTTCCGGCTGATGCTCTTGGATGTAGCCATCTAAAATGGGCATTAAATCCGCAGTAAGCACAGTTTTCAAGGGGAACGCCATCATTTGTAAGGGATCCGTTTCTGCCAGCCCAGTGCGCTTACCTCCGATGTCTAGTGCGAGTATTTTTGCCATGTCACAAAGGTAGTCTTTACCCCTGAAATGCCGTAGCTTTGTGGTTGGTTTAAGATTTAGAAAAACAGCATGCAAGAAGTACGCAAAAACATAGAACGTGCGTGGGAAAACCGCGACATGTTGCAACAAGAAGAAGTTCAGAACGCCATCCGCTCCGTAGTGGCAGCGCTAGATGCAGGAACCCTTCGAGTTGCAGAACCTGTGGGTGAGGACTGGCAGGTGAACGAATGGGTAAAAAAGGCAGTAGTGCTCTACTTCCCGATCCAGAAAATGGAAACGATCGAGGTAGGCCCGTTTGAATTTCACGATAAAATCCCGTTAAAGAAAGACTACGCAGCCAAAGGCGTTCGCGTGGTACCTCATGCTGTTGCACGCGTCGGAGCGTTCATCGAAAGCGGTGTAGTAATGATGCCTTCTTACATCAACATTGGTGCGTATGTGGAGTCAGGTACGATGGTAGATACTTGGGCAACCGTGGGTTCTTGTGCGCAGATTGGTAAAAACGTACACTTGAGCGGTGGTGTTGGTATTGGCGGTGTTTTAGAGCCGTTACAAGCCGCACCCGTGATCATCGAAGACGATTGCTTTATCGGCTCTCGTTGCATCGTAGTGGAAGGCGTCCGGGTAGAAAAAGAGGCCGTTTTAGGGGCGAATGTGGTACTGACCGCTTCTACTAAAATCATCGACGTAAGTGGCGATACTCCGAAAGAATACCGCGGGGTTGTACCGGCACGTTCAGTCGTTATTCCAGGCACGATGCCTAAGGAATTCCAAGCGGGTACGTTCCAGGTGCCTTGTGCGCTGATCATCGGTCAAAGAAAGGCTTCTACGGACAAGAAAACATCCTTGAACGACGCACTTAGAACCCACAACGTAGCGGTCTAATGTCGGTTCAGCTGTCAGTAGTTTATCTCAGTTTTAACGAAGAAGATATTCTTGGTAGATCACTGCAATCTGTAGCGGATGTAGCGGATGAAATCGTGGTGGTGGACAGCGGATCAACAGATGGTACCTTAGATATAGCGCGAGGTTTTGGCGCGAAGCTCTTTACGCGTCCTTTGGACAACTGGGGTGCACAGCGCAACTGGGCTTTGGATCAGTGCGCGAACTTTTGGGTGTTGGTGCTAGATTGTGACGAGGTGCTCAGTGAAGAATTGGTACAGAGCCTACGATCATTTAAAGCCGGTTCTCCTACAGAAGGACTTTACAGCTTCAAGCGTTCGCATGTATTTATGGACCGGCGCATGAAATATAGTGGACTTCAAAACGACTGGATCATCCGTCTGATGCCGCGAACAACGCGGTTCGAAACACTGTTTGTTCATGAAAAAGTACACGGTAGATCGAGCAGACTCAGTGGTGAACTGGTGCATTACACATATAAAAGCGAGGCGCATTGGGCCGGAAAAATTAGGCATTATGCCCAGCGACAAGCCATAGATTACGACCCTAAAACCGGAGCTGTTTCTGCGTGGCATAAAATTGTTAAACCTTCCTTCCGATTTTTCAAGCACTACGTGTTAAAAGGCGGTATTTTTGACGGTCGAAAAGGACTGGACTACAGCGTATGGATGTACCGCGCGGTGAGGTGGAGGTACCAGGAATTAGAAAAACTTCGAATGCGATGAGCACAGCAGTTATCATCAGTCTCATGATCATTATGATCGCTGTTTACAGCTACAAATGGGCACTACATTTTCAATACCTCAGAGTTCAAAACAAAAAGAAGCCGGGGCACTGGATGGACTATTATAAGAGAAATTTCATCCACAAAAAAGACCAGCAATGGTGGCGCGAGAGCATCATGCTCTTCCCCTTGCTCTACCCGGTGGTAATGACCGGAAAGCCGACGCAAGACCAATGGCTTGCGAAGATCAAGCGTACGAATATCGCTATGTATTTTTTGCTGATCCTATTCTTACTCGCCGGTATTTATTTCTCAAAACTGCCTAGTAACCCGTATTAAATGGCCCTCCGCACAGATTTTTTAGACCAAGACATTTTCTCCGAAGTGGGTGCTGCTGCGGATGAGCTGGGCATAGCCTGCTACGTGGTTGGCGGTTTCGTCCGTGACCAATTCATGGGCCGTCCTCGGAAAATGGACTTGGACTTTGTTGCCGTAGGAAGCGGGATTGCTTTAGCGAAAGCCACAAGAGCGCGTTTGGATAAAAAACCCAAGCTGAGCGTATTCAAAAGCTTTGGAACTGCCCACATGAATTACCGAGGGGTTGATCTGGAGTTTGTAGGAGCGCGCAAAGAAAGCTACCAGCGCAACAGCAGAAATCCTATCGTTGAAGATGGAAGCTTGGAAGACGATCAGAACCGTAGAGACTTCACGATCAACGCGATGGCTATCTGCCTGAACAAGGCACATTGGGGTGAACTGATCGACCCTTTCGATGGGGTCTTAGACATCGAGCGCAAACTACTTCGCACACCGCTCAACCCGGACAAAACCTTTGACGATGACCCCTTGCGCATGATGCGGGCGGTGCGTTTTGCGGCGCAGCTACAGTTCAAAATTGATTCTAGAGCGCTCTTAAGTATTCGCGAACATGCCGATCGAATCAAGATCGTTGCCCCAGAACGCGTGAGTCAAGAGCTGAACAAAATCATGGCGGTGGAACGCCCGAGCTACGGATTAGGACTCCTTTTTACAACGGGTTTACTCCAGCACATACTTCCGGAAATCCAAGATCTACAAGGGGTTGAGGAGCAAGAAGGACACAAACACAAGGACAATTTCTACCATACCCTCGAGGTGGTCGACAACCTTGCGCGACATTCCGACAACCTCTGGCTCAGATGGGCCGCTCTGTTGCATGATATCGGCAAGCCACGCACCAAGCGCTTTATCAAACCACAAGGCTGGACCTTCCGCGGTCATGAATTTTTGGGCGGTAAAATGGTCCCTAAAATTTTTAAGCGACTGCACCTTCCTACCGATGCACGCATGAAATACGTGATCAAAATGGTACAGATGAGTTCCCGACCGGCCTCCCTTGTGGATGAGCATGTCACGGACAGCGCAGTGCGTAGATTACTTTTTGATGCTGGTGAAGACGTAGAAGATCTTATGAAGCTGTGTGAGGCAGATCTCACCACTAAAAACGAAAAGAAAAAACGTCGATACCTCAATAACTTCAAGCAAGTGCGCGTGAAGTTCAAAGAGGTGGAAGAGCGTGACCACATTCGTAATTTCCAACCTCCTGTGAGTGGTGAAGAGATTATGGAAGCATTTGGCATCGGTCCTTGTCGGGCGATTGGTCAAATCAAAGAAGCACTAAAGGAAGCTATTTTGGAAGGCGAGATTCCAAACGATAAATCGGCAGCCCTTCAAAAAATGGAGGCGATTGCTAAAGACCTAGGATTGACGAAATAATTATGGAAATATTTCTACGCGTTATAGCGGACACCGACGATACTGTACTCAAAGAAATGCGCATTAAGGGCAGCGCAAGTATGCTGTCATTGCACGAGCACATCTTCAGTTCATTCGGCTTATTACCGGGTGAAATGGGCAGCTTTTTTGAAAGCACTCCCGACTGGGATCAAGGCGAAGAACTTCCGATGTTTGCCATGGAAGAGGACAGTCAAAGCATGGAAAACCGCACTGTGGCCGACTTCTTTTCTACATCGAGCCACGCACTCTACGTCTACAACTTCCTCGATATGAACATCTTCTACGTAGAAAAAACACGTATCGATGAAGAGGAAGGGTTTGAAGACTTTGTGATACTCTCAAGCGTAGGTGAACTCCCTACACAGGCGGCGAACAACGCTGATGCTCCTGCTGCAGCGAGTAAAAATCCGGAAGCGATGAGTGAAGCTGAACTGAACGAGATCTATGGACTAGAGGACTTGGACGCAGGAAAACTACCGGGAGAGGAAGAAGGCGACGACCAAGGCTACGAAGAACCGTACTATTAGGGAATGTGAATTGCCAGTACGCGCTCTACAGGGATTTTAATATCACCCTTTAAATAGATGTATCCTGCGTAGTGCAGCCAAATCGTCGTGATGATTTGATACACTTTGGGTCCTTCAGCCGAAAAGGTGATGTTGACTTTCTTGTGCTGAATGTTTCCCAAATAAGTAGCCTTATGAATGATTTGAGAACGCTTCAAAATATCATTGTACGTGGCGAGTACTTCCCCTTTAGAAAAGCGAATTTCAGCAGTTTCAAGGCGGGTGATATTTTCAGGTAGTAAGGTCATAGAAGGCTCAGGCTGTTGTCCTAAAATACGTAAATTCGGTGAATGATGCACTATAACTCTATTCGAAAGAAGATCTACAACGTCATCTTTGAAGCGAATACCCCCGCAGGCAAGGCCTTTGACGTTGCACTGTTTTTCCTGATCGGCATTAGTGTTCTATCCATCATGCTAGAGACGGTTCCCCGGATTTCCGAATCGTATAAAGCGGTGTTTTTTTCGATTGAACTCGTCACTACCCTACTTTTTACCTTAGAGTATTTTCTAAGGATATGGTGCAGTCCGAAACCACTGGGCTATGTGCGTTCGTTTTACGGACTCATCGATCTTATCGCGACTGCTCCGCTCTACATTTCACTCATTTTACCTGGAGGTACGTTTGGGATTGCCATCATACGTTCGCTCCGATTATTGCGCATTTTTCGCGTCCTGAAACTGAGCCGATTCCTGGTCGAAGGAAACATGCTTTGGCAAAGCTTATTGCGCTCCTCTCGTAAAATTGGCGTGTTTTTATTTACCGTATTGCTGCTCTGCGTCCTTATGGGCACAGTCATGTATGTGATCGAAGGGCCTGAAAACGGCTTCACCTCGATTCCCTTAAGTATTTATTGGGCGATTGTTACCTTAACTACGGTAGGTTATGGCGATATTGCGCCCCATACCGTGCTGGGCCAATTCGTTGCTTCCGCCATCATGATCCTTGGGTACGCCATCATCGCAGTACCCACCGGAATCGTGACAGTTGATCTAACACGGTCCGCACCGCTTGAAACAAAGGCCACACGACGCACTTGCGAAAACTGTGGCGAAACATCCCCTACTATAAACGCACATTTTTGCTGCAATTGTGGCACTAAACTCCCTGAACATGTCGACTAAAACACTTCTTAATATCTGTGGCCCTACTGCTGTAGGAAAAACTGCTGTTGCCATGTATTGGGCGGAGCGCTTCAAATGCCCCATCCTTTCTACAGACAGCCGTCAATGCTACAGCGAATTAGCCATCGGTGCTGCGCCGCCTTCTAAAGAAGAATTGGCAGCAGTCGATCACTATTTCGTTGCCGACAGAAGCATCACCGAACCCGTTACGGCAGGAGAATTCGAACATTTTGGCATCGCCACGCTCACTGAATTGTTCAAATCGCACGATGTCGTAGTCGCTGTCGGAGGTTCTGGGATGTACATCGACGCACTGTTGCACGGACTAGATCCACTGCCGAGCGACCCTGAAATCAAAGCCCAGCTCGAAGACCGCCTAGAAGCTGAAGGCATTAGCCCATTGTTTTTGGAGCTTAAGGACGCCGATCCAGTACATGCCGCTAAAGTCGACTCTCGAAATCCACGTCGCGTGATTCGTGCTCTAGAGGTGATCGAATGTACCGGCAAGCCCTATTCGGAGCAACTCAACTCCGAGCCCAAAGAACGCGATTTCAACATCGTGAACTGGGTGCTCAATATGGACCGCAATGAACTTTATGACCGCATCAACCGCCG
>CATITW010000187.1 GCA_949547975.1 Cryomorphaceae bacterium
AGCTCTATTCAGAAAATACCTGTGCTTTTGTCCCCCGCTCCGTAAATAATTTTTTCACTAACCATAGAGCCGCAAGAGGCCAATACCCAACTGGTGTCTCTTTCCGTAAAAAAGGAGGGTTTTTTGTAGCACAGTGTATGGTTGAAGGGAGGGTAAGAGGTTTAGGTTTGTTTAAGACACCAGAGGAAGCTTACCAAACCTATAAGAAATTCAAAGAGCAACTCTGTAAGGACTTAGCAAATAAGTGGCGGGGGCAAATAGACCCTCGGGTCTATAGCGCAATGATGGTTTGGGTTGTTGATTATTAAATACCGCACCTAAACCGCGATAGAGTTACCCAAATACTAATCAGCCTTTGGGTAACTCGGCCATGTCAGCTATCACCAACTTCTCTAAACACCTCATGCTAACGGCTCTACTTACAGCAGCAAAACTTAGGAGACCTAACGAGAGAGCGGAAGAATACCAAGTACCTTCGAGGGGGGGTCGCTAAGAACTACTACGGTAAGTTCCACATGAGGTGTGTCTATAAGGGAGTTAAGTACGGAGGCAAAGTCAGAGACACCCAAGAAGAAGCCCACCAAGATTACATCGAACTACACTTTAAGTGTAGTGCAAAAACTAGACTTTCAACACCTAACGGTTTACAATAATTAACACTTAAAGAGTACCGTGATGGGGAAACTTTAGGTTATCCTTAAACGATGAAGAAACCGTTTTTCCAAGCTTGTTGGGTTTTCGTTTAGACCCTCCATCACCAAGCAATAGGAAAGCGGTTTTTTCATTTCTGAGACTTGAAGATTATGAAAGATTTAGTATTAAACCAAGTAACAATGACTAGCTTAGAATTAGTCGAGTTTATTAACAGCCAACGTGAAGACAGTGCCTCTGAATTACGCCATGCTGATTTTTTAGAGAAAGTTGTTAAAGTTTTGGGATTAGAGATGAGTGACAATTTCCGTTCATCTTATATAGACTCAATGAACCGTCAAAAACCTTGCTACCGTTTCCCTAAACGTGAGGCTTGCCTCATGGCTATGTCGTATAGCTATGATCTACAAGCTAAGGTCTTTGATCGTATGACAGCTTTAGAGCAACAACAAAAGTCTCAATCTACCCTATTAGATACTGCCCGTAACACTTTTGATAATGCCTTGCACTTTGCCAAACTCTTCGGTCTTGAGGGTAATCAAGCTCTCTTATCAGCCGACAAAGCAACTGCAAGACACACTGGCTTCTCCCCAATGAAGTTCTTGCAAATTGAACTCAAAAATGAAAACCAAACACTTAATCTCACCCCTACCGAAATAGGTAAACAGTTAAACCCACGCCTAAGTGCTATTGGCACTAACAAACGCTTGGAGTCTCTAGGTTATCAAGAGAAATTAGGCTCTGCGTGGGTTCCAACAACAGCAGGTAAACCTTATGCAGTCTTCCTAGACACGGGTAAGAAACATTCTGACGGAACGCCTGTGACTCAGTTAAAATGGTTATCAAGCATTATTGAACACATAGCTTAACTTCAACAAAGCCCCCTACCAAGAGGCTTCCCCACGAGACCAAACAAAATGAAAGACCTAACAACCACCATCAATGACTTTTTCAAGAAAGCTCCTGAACCACGTTCAGTATTGCTCAACGGCACCGTAGGTGGAGACATTGCAAAGGAATTGTATAAAAGATTCCCAACCCCGATGTTTTACGAAGAAACCGCAGAACGCTTCGGCTGCCCTGCCCCAGTCTTCATCTTTGCCGATGCCGTTTACTATGTTGCGCCCTCTTTCGGCCTAAAATTCAATAGCCTTGAGGAGTACATTGAGTATTATGAAGAATCTCAACATCGGTTTTCCATTGAGAACGAGATTAGCATTGACGAACTACCCTCTTGGGATGAGTTTGCAGTTTTCATGTGTAAGTATGAGTTAGAAGCGTAACTTAAACAAAGCCTCTGCAAAGGGGCTTTTTACAAGGTAAAAAACAATGGTAAACTCAAGCTTTATACACGCCTACAGAGAGCGGGACGAATACTACACTCCAAAAATCCTTGTGGAGTCTATTTTACCCTACATACCTCTTGGTAAAATAGTTTGGTGTCCTTTTGACACCGAAAATTCAGAGTTTGTACTAGCTTTTAAGGCTAGAGGCAACAAAGTTGTTTATAGTCATATACGCGATGGTTTAGACTTTTTTGAGTATGAGCCTGAGTATTATGACTACATTGTGAGTAATCCTCCGTTTACTAGAAAGTTGGACGTATTAAAGCGTTTGTACGCTCTAAATAAACCTTTTGCGATGTTGTTACCCCTGCCTATGTTGAATTACCAAGAGATTGGTAACTTTTTTGTTGGTAAGAAGGTTGAACTTTTGATTGTTGATAAAAAAGTATCTTTCGATGGGAACACCTCATCTTTTAATTCCTCATTTTTCTGTAAAGATATACTCCCAAGAGAATTGATTTTTTGTAGTCTAGCTCATAATAACAGCAATAAGTTTTATGTCGCTAGTCGTATGCACACAGATATTAACGGAGAAACAAAATGAACCAACCAAAACCGAATGACATTCTCAGCCTAGAGCAACGTAATCAATTTCTTCGAGCTCACATCGCGGTATTAGAGGGCAACATTAGGAGACTCTGCGATGACCGTGACAGTTTGCAGCAACAAGTTAATGCTTTAACCAAAGAGGTTAACACCCTGCGAGGTCTCATACTAAGTGGCAGTGCCGTAGGCGAAAGAGGGGATGCTTGCATGAGCATCGAAGGTGGCAATTTATGAAAGCCTTAAACCCCTAAGCCAAGACTCTGCTATAATAACCCCAATGCCAATACCATTGGGGTAGCCAACACCATGTCCTTCACCAACTTTGCAAAAACAATTATGCTGACAACGCTACTCACTCAAACAGCGAGAGCAAGTGATGGCAAGCACAAAGTTGTTGTGGCTAACAATGGCACTATCAATGCCAATGCCCCTGCCCAATACGTCACCCTTAAAGTTTACGGTCATAATCCCCCTGTCATTACCAATGCCGAGCCAATACAATGGACATCAACAGGTGCTTGGGGAGTCATTAACGAAGTCTATGTGGTTAATGACTCCATAGGTCAAGAGATTATTCTAAAAGGACAAGGGGTTAATTACTCCTTGTCAAACGGGGCAGTGTTTTTAATCCCTACGAATGCGTGGGAGGCCAGCCTTGTTGAATAGCATTGCCCATAGCCTTGTCAGGTTAAACCCTGTCCAAAATATCAGTCTTCAATACTTTAACATTGAGACGGAATATCAAGTCACTCGTGCCAATGTAACTTTTGAGGGCGGCTATCAATACGCCACCCCCCGAACAGGTTACGGGGATAATAATGACTTGCGGGTATTTACACTGTCTATCCCTGTGATGCGATACTACTTCGGCAGCCAAGGGGAGTTACTCGTTGATTATGAACGCTCAACTAATTTTGCATGGCTTGAGTGGATGTACAACATCCATAAATTAGTTAAACCTTTCTTTTTTGACCACCCTGTTTACGGCCAACTCAAAGTCCGTTTCACCGAACCCTTAAAAGTGCCAAAGGGATTGAAAGGGGGTCAAGCCGCTTTAGAAGGTGTCGAATTACGTTTACTCGAAGTACGCGATACTTATGTCGTACCCCACAAGGTTTTAGGGCCACATTTCGCGCTCAATTTAGATGTTAATTATTGGCAAGAGCATAACCTTTTTAACTTCCCTCACCATCTCATTAGCACTGAGTATGGTTCTGAGGATACCGTGCTTTCTCTCGGCGGTAATTACCAGTACACCGTGCGCGGCTCTAAACCTGAGCAACGGGTGTTTACGCTGTATTACGAAGGTCTAAAGTACACGTCCAACTATGGCCTATTGGACTTGGCCGTTGAGCCTGAACTGAACGCTGCTTACTTAGAAAACTTTTATTATTGGTATCGCTTAGAGTTACCTTTTTACTACATACACCCCACTTACGGACGGATTAAAGTACGCTTCAAAGAACCTTTGAAAATCCCAAAGCTCCGTGAAAACGGTGATGGATGGACAGAGAGTTTTACTATCACTTTAGTTGAGGTTATTGAAGATGCTCACCGCTACCTCTGATATTAAACATCAAGAAGAAGCCACGCGGTTAACCCCTGAGCCGTATGTGGAGTTGTTTAAGTTTACCCCTGACTACTTACAACCTAACGTATTTATCGCTTTCACGAACCACCCAACAATCACTTGGCAAGGGATAACGTATGAAAACTTCCCGCACCAATTCAGTGGTTACAATATTCAGTCAACAGGTGAGCAAAGCCGACCTAAGCTACAAGTGGCTAACCCTAATGGGTTGTTTTCGGCTTTACTTGTTGAGGGTAATCTCCCAAGACAAGGTGAAACTTTGAGGGGAGTTAAACTACGCCAAAGTCAACTTATTTGCTACTTAGTGTTACGCGATGACTTATTAGCGGATGAAAACCGTTATTTGCGAAACAAATGGTTATTAGCTAAAACCGTCAACTTGACCAAGGACAGTGTGTCTTTTGAG
The DNA here is from genome assembly GCA_949547975.1 of Cryomorphaceae bacterium. Next base: position 4,541 of record CATITW010000187.1, read on the forward strand.
TTACGGAGCGTGTTAGACGGAGTGCGCTATACTCTTCCTGCACGACAGTACATCTCGCCTGACAGATCGGAAGAGCGTCGTGTAG
>CATITW010000188.1 GCA_949547975.1 Cryomorphaceae bacterium
ACTCAGGTGATCGGTGCGTACGCCATTTGTATTTACGACAAAGACGCTCCTGAAGAAATCGTTGTTGCAAAGCTTGGTTCACCACTAGTGATCGGCTTAGGAAAGGATGAGAAGTTCATCGGCTCCGATGCAACTCCGTTCTTGGAATATACGAAAGATGCCATCTATCTAGAAGATGGTGAAATGGCTTCCGTTTCAGCCGGTGGAGACTTAGACATCCGCTTGATCGAGAGTGATCAAACGGTAGATGCAAAAATTCACCAGTTGCAGATGGATCTCGAAAGCATCGAGAAAGGCGGTTACGACTACTTCATGATGAAGGAGATCTACGAGCAGCCTCGTGCGATCTACGACACGTTCCGTGGCCGATTATTGCCAGAGCAAGGCATGATTAAAATGTCTGGGCTGGAGGAATATGCAGATCGTTTCCGCAATGCGGATCGAATCATCATTACTGCATGCGGTACCTCTTGGCATAGTGCACTAGTCGCGGAATACCTCTTTGAAGAGTTTGCGCGCGTACCGGTAGAAGTAGAATACGGTTCTGAATTCCGTTACCGCAACCCGATCATTCGTAAAAATGATGTGGTGATTGCCATCTCACAAAGTGGTGAAACAGCCGATACGCTGGCAGCCATCAAAATGGCTAAAGCGGCAGGTGCTATGGTTTTTGGGATATGTAATGTTCCAGGTTCTACCATTGCACGTGAAACGCATGCAGGTGCCTACACTCACGCAGGACCTGAGATCGGTGTGGCCTCAACCAAGGCGTTTACCTCTCAAGTAACGGTGTTGACGATGATGGCCCTAGAATTGGGTAAGATTCGTGGCGAATTCTCCACTTCAGAATACCGCGCCCTGCTAAACGAGTTGAGCGTTATCCCGAAGAAAGTAGAAGAAACGTTGGGATCTATCGACTTGATCGAAGAAATCTCAGCCTTATATAAAGATGCAACCAACTGTTTGTATTTAGGTCGCGGGGTGAATTTCCCTATCGCGCTCGAAGGTGCATTGAAGCTCAAAGAGATTTCCTACATCCACGCGGAAGGTTATCCTGCTGCAGAAATGAAGCACGGACCGATCGCACTGATCGACGAGAACATGCCAGTGATTGTAGTTGCACCTAATAACGGACACTACGAAAAACTTGTCAGTAACGTACAAGAGGTCAAAGCGCGCAGCGGTAAAGTCATCGCTATCGTGACCAAAGGAGATACCGAGATTCTGCAAAGTGCGGACCACGTGATCGAAATTCCAGAGACCCTGGAAGCATTGACGCCACTTTTAACGGTGATACCATTACAGCTATTGAGCTACTTTATCGCAGTGATGCGCGGTTGTGATGTGGATCGTCCGCGTAACCTAGCGAAGTCGGTGACCGTGGAATAAGCGTTCGCAAGAAACCATAAAAAAGCCCCGCATCGCGGGGCTTTTTTTTATGCAGTTAAGTGCCGTTTTGGGGCTTACTTTTTGACCTTTTTGAAGGTGTAGGATGCCGTGATGATCGGGCTTTCTCCCATGAGGCTCATGTTCATGCTGTTGTTCTGCCACTCGCCTTGATTTTGGTAAAAGGCCATGCCGACGCTGAGCGGTACTTCCAAGGAGACCACGAAGTTTTCGTTGACGCGGTATAAGGCTCCGAAGTTGTAGCGGAACGAAGGCGAGATGCTCTGGTAGTTCGTACTAGTTGAGTAGTAAGTGCCAATTTCGGGCGCCGTAACAAAGTAAAATTTATCGTTTACTGCGCGACGGGTCTCACGGCCGAAATAGAACCCGGTGGAGAAGCTCATGTAGAATTGGTCTTGGTAGTTCGAAGCGTTGAGATAGGTGCGGTCGAACCTCATGCGGTAGACTTTCTCGAAGCTTTTACCCCATTTTAAACTTGGACGCAAATCGAAGGACGGTCCATACCATCCGATCAAGGAAGTACTCTGGATTCCAACCTCGCGGTGTTGTGCTTTTGACTGAAGGCTTCCGAGCACTAGGCAAGCGATAAGGAACGTTTTAGTGAGGGTTTTCATAATTGGGTTTTTAGAAGGGTTAAGGTACAGGATAAATTCATAACTTTTTCCGAATCTATCGAGCCGGTAGAATTCGTTAATCAAAGTACAGTTATGAAGTTGACATGGATGAAAGGGCTGATCGCAGCCGTAATCCTCGCGGTGGGAAACCCAGCCGAAGCACAAGAAAATAATACGCCTTTAGAGCAGGTGATGGATGGGTTGAATGCCCGGAATATTGGACCTGCAGGAATGAGTGGTCGAGTGACTTGTGTGACGGTGCATCCGCAAAATGCTACGACTATTTTTGCCGGTTCAGCCAGTGGTGGTGTTTGGAAAAGCACGAACAACGGGCAGAGCTGGACACCGCTGTTTCAGAACGAACGTGTGGCTTCGATCGGAGCAATCGCCATAGACCCGAAGCATCCAGATGTCATTTATGTGGGGACTGGAGAAGGGAACCCTAGGAACTCGCAAACCAGCGGTTACGGCTTGTACAAAAGTTACGACGGCGGGGAAACTTGGACGTGTTTAGGGCTAGAGGACACCCGCACCATTCACCGTATTTTGATCAACCCGGAACGGACCGACGAGGTGTTCGTGGGTGCAACTGGCTCGGCTTGGGGCGATGGTCCTCGTGGTGTTTTCAAAACCACAGATGGAGGAAAGACTTGGGAAAAGAGTTTGTATTTGAACGAGAGAGCAGGGGCCGGGGACTTAGTGATGGACCCGAACAATCCGAAGAAGTTGATCGCGAACATGTGGGAATACCGCAGAGAGCCGTGGTTTTTTAAAAGTGGAGGTCCGGAAAGTGGATTGTACATCACTTATGATGGCGGCGAGCATTGGGATCGACTTACAGAAGAAGACGG
>CATITW010000189.1 GCA_949547975.1 Cryomorphaceae bacterium
AGACACCGCCTGGGCGTGCAATACAATAGACTCTATGATCCGAACGCGTTTGAACGCTTTCATGTAGAGTACAGCTATTTTGAATTGACCAAAGGATTCCTTGCTTGGGGATACAACGTGGAAACGCGACCTGCAGAGTACGATTATTACGATCCGCGCGTTTGGGGACGTTACCGGATCAACCCGGCCTCTTTTTGGCACAACGCTTGGGTCAGCACCGATTTTAGAAATCCGCTTGCCTTCGAGCTTCGCGGTGGACAATGGTGGTGGGCCGACTATGGCGCAAGAGGCCTGTATGGGGAACTGCAAATCCTTGCTCGAGTAAACGATAAACTCAACTTTAATGCAGAATTTGAGCTCAGCAGCAACCACCAGTTGGGATGGGGGCAGACGGTGAGTGCGGACAGCGTGGGCATGGCCTTACGCCATCGCCGTTCTTTAAGTCAAAGTCTTTCTGGACAATACCTCTTCGGCCCGAATTCCTACCTCAGTTTAGACGTTCGACACAGCTGGAACAGGATTCAAAATGAGCAGATCTTTCACCTAGAACAAGACGGCAAACTCAGTCTTTCCTCGGCGTATACCGATCCAGATTTGCGCATCAACTTCTTAAACATCGACCTGAAATATGTGCTATGGTTCGCGCCGGGTCGTGAGTTGAACCTGCTCTATCGCGCTTCTTTGGCCAATTCTGATAACCAAGCCGACCTCCAATATTGGCGGAACCTTCAAAGCGTCGGCGCCTTGCCATCGGACCACCTGCTCAGTCTTCGGGTAGTTTACTTTTTGGACTACGCCGAAATCGTGAATGAACTTCCTAACTTGCAGCTGTTATGATCAGAATCACAGGCGTTCACAAAAACTACGACGGCACAAGCGTGCTCAAAGGCATCGATGCAGAGATCCTCAAAGGGGAATTTATCACGATTGTAGGCGCCTCTGGAGCGGGAAAAAGCACCCTACTCCACCTGATCGCGGGCTTAGACACCGCAAGCTCAGGCAGCATCTCCTTTGACGGAGCACGCCTAGAGACCCTAGACAAACACGCCCTGAACCATTTACGCAACCAGCGGATCGGGCTTGTATTTCAGTTTCATAACCTTCTTCCGGAGCTCACAGCGCTAGAAAACACCACCTTACCCAGCTGGATCGGTGGTTCAATGGATGCGGCCACCGAGCAGCGCGGTTTGGAATTACTCGAGGATTTGGGCATTGCACACCGTGCCTCCCACCTTCCTAATGAGATGAGTGGTGGGGAGCAACAGCGCGTAGCGATCGCACGAGCGCTCATGAATGCCCCTGATATCTTACTGGCCGATGAACCTACTGGAAATCTTGACAGCGCAAATGCACAAGCCGTACACGAGCTGCTCCAGGAGCTCAATGAAAAACGTGGGCAGACGATTGTAGTGGTTACCCACAATGACCAACTCGCAGGTTTAGGAACCTCCAGGTGGCGCATGGCCGATGGCGTGTTGATCGAGCGTTAGTATGGGATTAAAGCAGGCAGAATTGGCCCAATTTCTTATCGAAAAAGCCGAGCAATACGCACAGAAAAGTTTTGTCGAGGACGATCCCATCCAAATTCCACACCGCTTTGAGCACCCTCGGGACATTGAAGTCAGTGGACTCCTCGCCGCTACCCTCAGCTGGGGCAACCGCACGACCATTATTGCAAAAAGTACAGAGCTCATCTCGCGTATGGACGAGCGTCCAGGAGACTTTATTGCTGAGGCAACCGCATCAGATTTGCGGAGTCTCGACGGCTTTAAACACCGCACATTCCAAGATGCGGACCTCAAAGGAATCGTCCTTGCGCTCCAACAGCTGTATAAGGAATACGATTCGATCGGCGATTTTTTCTCTCAGCATCTTGCCGCCGATTCCACCGACCTTGGACCTGCTTTTTTAGCCTTTAAACAGTACCTGCTGTCCAACGGGTTGCCAGCGCGCGCAAGCAAACACTTTGGCGATCCCTCTAAAGGCAGCGCGTGCAAGCGCATGGTCATGTACAGCCGCTGGATGGCGCGCAGTAGCGCAGAACAGATCGACTTTGGCTTGTGGAATGTATCACCCACGCTATTGAGCATTCCGTTAGACGTGCACAGCGGACGTGTCGCCCGTAGCTTGGGACTGTTAACTAGAAAACAGAACGACTGGAAAGCCGTGAAAGAATTGGACCGCAAAATTCGTGTTATCCTACCTGAAGATCCTTCAAAACTAGATTATGCCTTGTTCGGATTAGGCGTTTACGAGCAGTGGAAATAGACCTTAAAGGGCCATACAACCTGGAATTTCCTGTGCTTTTCTGTACCGTGCAATGATGGAGTCGACATCCAGCATCATCTCTTTCGCACTGATAGAAACAAACTTACCCGTTTTGCTTTTGCGCTGTTCTATTTGCGCCTCAGTACTGTCAAAGAGTGCCTCCACCATGGCAATGCGTTGGTGGTCCGCTGGAACAATGAATTTGAACAAATAAACGGCCGGCCATTTGCGATCAGAAAGCTTTTCGCGCAGGCCCTGGTACGGATCTTGACTCATACTACAAAGAGGGTAAAATTGGTTTACAAAAGTAACGCCGATTCGGTCAACGGCAACGATTTCAAATAGGCTTTTGCCGCTTCCATCTTCGGATGCATGTACTCATCCTCCTGAATCACAGGGCAAATCTTTCTAAATTCCTCCAGCATTGTGGCCAATTCTCCTTCGCCCCTTACCCCTCTCAAATACATCGCTTGAGAGGCATTCATCAGCTCTATGCCGAGCACACTATACACGTTATCAACCACTTTGAGCAGTTTCGTCGCTGCATTCGCACCCATACTCACATGGTCCTCCTGCCCGTTGGAACTTTCAATGCTGTCCGCAGAAGCCGGAGTACAAAACTGTTTGTTCTGACTCACGATACCCGCAGCGGTATATTGCGCAATCATCAGCCCACTATTTAGCCCCGCATTCTTCACTAAAAAAGGCGGCAATTCTCGACGACCAGAGATGAGTTGATACGTTCTGCGTTCGCTAATACTTCCAAGTTCATGCAAGGCTAAGGCCGCATAATCTAGCACCAAAGCCAGCGGTTGACCGTGGAAATTACCTGCACTAACGATCGCATCCTCCTCTTCCAATACGACCGGATTATCAGTAGCTGCATTACACTCAATATCAACTACTTCTAACGCGTGTCTTAAAGCATTTTTTGAAGCTCCATGAACCTGTGGCATGCAGCGGAAACTGTACGGATCTTGCACGTGCCTCTTCTCCTGATGCATGGTCGGACAGGGATTGAGCCACGCCAAGATGCGTTGGGCGGTTTTGACCTGTCCCCATTGCGGACGGGTAGCATGAACTCCTGGCGTGAATGCTTCTATCCTTCCGTCATGCGCTACCGTAGAAAGTGCACCTATTTTATCACTTAGATAATCCAATTTTTGACCTTGGATCAGTGCATATACGGCATGGGCAGACATGAATTGGGTTCCGTTAAGCAGCGCTAAACCTTCCTTGGAAGCGAGCTCGCAAGGCGTCCAGGCACGATCGCCTAGAACAGGTAAGACGGCACTGGTTTCCTGAATTTCGCCATCGAGCCACATCGCGCCTTCGCCTAAAAGCGGTAAACTCATGTGGGCAAGCGGCGCTAAATCGCCACTAGCACCGAGAGATCCTTGTTGAAAAATCACAGGCAACGCGCCGCTGTTGTACATCTGAATCAAAGACTCGACAACACTTAGGCGAATGCCACTAACCCCCTTCGCAAAGCTTTCTACTTTTAAAGCAAGCATCAAGCGGATGACCTCTACCCTGACATAATCTCCTGCACCACAAGCATGTGAACGTACAAGATTCGTCTGTAGTTGTCCCAGCTGCTCCGGAGAGATCTCCACATTACAAAGACTTCCAAACCCGGTGTTCACCCCGTATATCGGACGTTCGCTGCGCGCGGTCTTGGCCTCTAAAAAAGCGCGTGATTTACGAATCCTTTCGCTGGCCTTTGCGCTGAGCGATAAAATGGCCTTGCCTTGAGCAATGGCCTCGTAGTGGAAATAATGAAGTGGCTCGGCGCCTAACGTAATGTGTTCCATGTGTGTGTTTGTGCAATAGGGAACCCTAAAGTACAGCATCCATCCAACTTCTCGATCAACTCTTGAACCTTCGACACCAATTTGCGTTTAGAATCTTAGATAAACCCACTAGAATGAAGCATTACGTAATCATAGGCGGAAGTAAAGGAATCGGTAAAGCCACCGCAGAACTTCTCGCCGCTGAAGGCCATCAAATCACTGTATTTTCTCGCACACCGTACGAAGGTCCTGCCCACACCATTGAATGGGAGGAATTTGACGTGTTAACGGACGAATGGGAAGATAAGATGCCTGAGGATATTGACGGTTTGGTCTACAGCGTAGGCTCGATCACGTTGAAACCTTTCAGAGGCCTCAAACCAGAAGTCTTCGAGCAAGACTTCCAGCTCCAGGTGATGGGGGCTGTAAAAGCGCTCCAGGCCGCACAGAAAAACTTTAAAAAAGACGCTATCGCATCTTGTGTACTCTATTCTACTGTTGCGGTACAACGAGGTATGCCGTTCCACGCGACCGTAAGTGCATCGAAAGGCGCTATCGAGGGCTTGACACGCGCTATCGCCTCTGAATGGGCACCTAAGGCACGCATCAACTGTATCGCACCGTCGCTCACAGATACCCCATTAGCAAGTAAATTGCTCAGCACTGCCGAGAAAAAAGAGGCGATCGGTGCTAACAACCCTATGAAGCGTGTAGGTGAGGTAGGTGACATCGCAGAAATGACGGCCTTCCTATTGAGCGATAAAGCCTCATGGATGACCGGGCAAATCGTTCACATCGACGGTGGACAAAGCGTGCTTTAACTAAAACAACGACCATGTTTCACGATACCTACACCCAAGAACGTCTAAGCGCATTAGACAAACGTGTCCGAACAGCGCTGGTCAACACTTGCGGTGGTATTCGAACAGCATTCGTAGGCATTTCAGGATCTGACGGAGTGTGGAACGCCGGCACCTTTTCTAACGTTACCCACGTCGGCGCCCACCCCGCTCAGATCAGTGTCTTGTTTCGCCCTGACAACGGTGCTCGTCATACTTATACCAATTACAAATCTACAGGGCGGCTCACCCTCGTGGTTTTGCCATTCAGTGAACATGAGCAGGTACACAACGCCAGTGTGAATGCACCAGAAGGCGTGTTTGAATGGGCGCATATCGGCGGTTCAGCACAAGCGCTCGAAGGCTGGTCACATCCCATTCCTCAGGAAGCCTTGTGGGCGATCGAGTTGTCCTTTGTCGAAGAGTTTACCCTCGGCAACGGATGCATCTACACGGTTGGTGCGATCGAGAAGGTTGGATTCGGTGCACATGCGTCCGTTCTGCCGGACGGTACCGTAGACTTTCAATCCTCACCCGCCTTAGCGCTTGGACTGCAAACCTATCTCGAGGCGGGGAATCGCCAAGCGCGTCCCTATCCCTCTGCTAGCGCATTAGGATTTTAGCATGCACAGTACTCCGGTAGATGTGGTCTGGTTCAAAAGAGATTTACGTCTCTTGGATCATGCTGCCCTTACTGCCGCTGTCCAGGGGCCGCGCCCGATTATTTTAGTGGCATTTATAGAACCACTGCTCTTTGATTTGCCGCAATATGAGGAGCGTCATATTCGATTCATTCAAGACTCCGTTCGGGATATCAATGACCAATTAGGACTGCAAAGACTGCACCTGCTGCACATGGAACCTGTCGATTTTTTCCAACACGTGCACCAGCGCTGGGGCGTTCACACCGTGTACAGCTATCAAGAAACCGGCATCAAGCACACGTTTGATCGAGACTTGTACATGCAAAATTGGTTTCAAAACCAGGGGATTCGTTGGCAAGAATCCATCGC
>CATITW010000190.1 GCA_949547975.1 Cryomorphaceae bacterium
GACTACCGCCTGTTCATGCGCAACGAAACTTGTGAGTTCATTTCGAATGAAACCACTGTGAATTTTGTGTCCTTCCCGACGCTGAACATCTTACCAGGTGATTCTTTGGGTCTTTGTGTTTATGACAGCTTACTAGTTTCCTTACAGTCCAACGCGTTGAACTTTGCATGGAACGGTGGACTATTTGTAGGTAAGCAAAACTTCCTAAGTGTTCCTGGACAATATGTGATTGAGGCGTATGGAATCAATCAGTGTCGTACGGTGGATACACTGGATGTTTACAACTATACTCTTGTTGCGACGGCTTCAGCTTCTCCACAGGTGATCAGCCCGGGAGAGTCTACGACGTTGAGTTCAAATGGTGGTGTGAGCTACTACTGGTTCGCAGATTCGCCTTCGAGCTACAGTAACCAGCTCGGTGAGAGCACGCTAGCACTTCCAACAGAAGATACGACGACCTACTTTATTCAGGTCGAGGACATCAACGGCTGTACAGATACGGCTAGCGTGATGGTATATGTTCAAGAGCAAGATTCGGCAACGATTTATGCCGAGACTTACGGCAACATCCAGAATGTGATTACGCCAAACAGTGACGGTATGAATGACGTGCTTGATCTAAGTTCAGTAACGGCGGGTGATGATTGTTCTTTCAAAGTGTATACTCGCTGGGGTACGCCGGTGTATGAGCAAGACATTTACACAAACAATTGGGGCGGAACCACAGACGGTGGAGCGCAGTTAGAAGACGGCACCTATTACTTCGTGCTCAGTTTCGATAACGTGATTCGCGTGAAAGGTCCGGTAACCATCCTAAACAACTTCTAAGCATGAAAAAGTCACTATTATTAGCAGCGCTACTGTTCGGAAGTTGGGCGGCAAACGCACAGCAATTGCCACTGGTTTCGAACTATTTAAATACTGCATACCTGTTCAATCCTGCATTTAGCGGCATCGAAGGGAAAACGGAAATCACCGTATTGAACCGTCGTCAGTGGACCAACATTGAAGGTGCACCTGAGACCCAATTCATGGCGTTTAACGGCAACCAAAACGATCTGAAGTTCGGATACAGTGGTTATGCCTTCAACGATGTAACCGATATCGTTTCTCGCAGTGGATTCTATGGATCGTACGCGTGGCACGTGAAATTTACGGATGAGAACAGCCTCAGCTTAGGTATGGGTGCTGGATATGTGAACAACACCATCAACGTGGGTGGAATTCGTGTACAAGACGAGATGGATCCAGTGTTGTTCCGTCAGCTCAATAGCGGAAAATTTGATCTGAACTTTGGTTTCAATCTTCGCTTCGGTGACTTCAGCTTTGGTGCCGCAGTACCGAACCTACTGGCTCCGGCTGTAGACTTCAGCGACAATTTCAACAGCCCGTTTGCCTACCAGTACCAGCGTCACTATGTGGTAAATACGCAGTACGACGTAGAAATGCAAAAAGGCCTTATGACATTGAGCCCTTATGTTACAGTTCGTGCAAACGAAGTGACCATTCCACAGGTGGATGCCGGTTTGATGTTCAACCATAAGGAGTACTTCTTTATCGGTGCAGCTTACCGCTCTTCTTATGCGGTCACCGGGAATGCAGGTGTGCATTTGACAGAAAACCTATCGTTAGGCTATGCATACGATTTCTCCTTGAATACCTACGGGTTCGCTCTTGGAAATTCGCACGAGTTCATGTTGCGTTACACGTTCGGTGAGAGCAAGAAGGACAAGCGTCTAGAGAATGAAATTAAGAAGCTCAAAGACCGTCAGCGTCGTCAGAGTGGTGATCTTGAGGATCTACTGAACGACCGTATGGATGAGTTGAAAGATGAATTGGAAGCGCAATCTAAAGAGTTGATCAACGCGGAGAAGGAGTCGATGAAACAAGAGATTTCTGAGGCGGCATCGAAAGCTGCTTCTGAGGCGGCAACTGAGGCAGCGAGCAACAACGCGATGAACCCACAGAATGGCATGAACACAGGCGGTCAGCAGAACCTACAGAACGGTACTGCGAACACTGCAGGTGGTCAAAACACGGGCGGTTCAAATGCTGCTCAAGGACAGAATGCGTATCCACAAACGCCAGCTGCAGGGTCGGTAAACAGCAACATTAAAGGTTATGATCCAAACCAGTACGCTGGAAACGTTCAGGCCGGCTCGCAAGGGTACTATGTAACTGCTGGGGTATTCGGTTCAAGAAACAACGCAGTGAAACTACAGAACAGACTACGTTCGCAAGGTGTAGGAGCAGATGTGTTCCAAGACCCGAACAACAGCATGTACTACGTATTCTTGTTGAAGTTCACAAACTACCAAGCGGCACAACAAGCGCGCGATACTGGCTTTAACGGTCAGTACGGCGGTAAGCTTTGGATCAAAGTGCTGTAAAAGCGCTAGATCATCATCAAGCAAAAGCCCCCTGAGATGAAGTTCTCAGGGGGCTTTTTTTGTGGTATTAAAAAGGGTAGACCGGCGGATCCGAGCGATGTTTATTCGCCTTCTTTGGGCGCCGTTGGGAAGATGAGGTCGGAGTTTTTAGAAGTTTCTTCTGCGAGTCGACCGCCTTTTAAAATGCGCTCTGCTTGCTGAATGTGGCGTGCGATGTGCGGAATGATCAGCTCAAGAGCGGTGATGCTTTCGAGTTTGAGCACCGGGATAAGACTTGTGATTTTCGTACGTCGCAAATCTAGACTTACCGGTAAAATGCGGACTATTTTCTCGAGCTGATCGAGGTCCGAAATGAAGTTTTCCATCACTTTTTGCGGGGCAATCTTTAAATCGCTGTTAGTGAGTCGACGCGGCTGTACGCGTTTCGGCGATTTCATGCGTGATGAAGTGTTCGGGCCCATCGCTTGGCGCAGTTTCCCAGCGATCCAGGAAAGTTTTAGAGTGGTGCTCGTTGCAGCGTTTTCAGTTCTACACACTATGGTGAGTTGCGGAAGATAATGCTCGGCAGTGTTGTTCAGGTGCTCAATACATTCTATCGCCGACCATAGTTCGCCTTCTGGAATGAACAAGAGCTCTTGGTCTTCGAGATAATAAAAGAGCCGCTGAAAGTCCTCGCGCGCTTGTTGAATTTCTTGAAGTCTACTTTCGATGTACTGTTCTACGGTGCATTTCATAGCGTTGCGGTATTCATTTCAGTAATGGAAGAGAAGATGTGGTATACTTGGTCTAAAGCGGTGATGTCGGTGGCGACAAAGGTGAGTTTCTCGCCCTTTTGTTTCACCTGAACCTGGCGCGGATTCCGTTGCAAATAGCTCAGTACGCTCGAGAAAATAGGCAGTTGGTAATAGTCGCTGTTGTTTTCCGCGGCAAAGTGTCCGATAAGTTTTCCGCTTTTAATGATAAGTTTGGTGAAGCCTATGTGGCGTGCGGCCCATTTGATGCGAACACTGTGCAAAAGGGTTTGTACCGGCTGTGGGATAGGACCGAATCGATCTTCGAGTTCCAAGGCGAAGAATTGCAACTCCTCTTCCGTCGTTAGCTCGCCGAGTCTCTGGTAGAGTTTCAGGCGCTCCTCGATGTTGTTGACATAATGGTCGGGAATCATGAGCTCTAGGTCGGTGTCGATCTGTACGTCATCCACATAGTCGGAGCCTAAGGTTTTCTCCTTCTTCTCGTACAAGTCCTTGAATTCGTTCTCTTTCAGTTCCTTTACGGTTTCTGCCAATATTTTCTGGTAGGTGTCGAAGCCCATGTCTGAGATGAATCCGCTTTGTTCGCCGCCTAACATGTCTCCTGCGCCGCGTATCTCGAGGTCTTTCATGGCAATTTTGAATCCTGAGCCGAGGTCCGTGAATTGTTCCAAAGCGCGCAGTCTTTTCCTCGCCTCTTCAGTTAGTGTAGAGATCGGTGGAGTGACCAGTTTACAAAAGGCCTTGACGTTTGAGCGTCCCACGCGACCGCGCATCTGGTGCAGATCGGACATGCCGAAGTGGTTCGCGTTATTTATGATGATGGTGTTCGCGTTTGGAACGTCCAGTCCACTTTCAATGATGGAGGTAGCTACTAAGACGTCGTATTTGCCGTCCATAAAGTCGAGCATTACTTTCTCGAGCTTTTTACCGTCCATTTGTCCGTGTCCGATGGCGATCCGAGCATCCGGCACCAAGCGCTGGACCATGCCGGCGACTTCTTGAATGTTGCTGACGCGGTTGTTGATGAAAAATACTTGTCCACCGCGCTGGATTTCATAGCTGATCGAATCTCGGATGGTTTCTTCATGGAAGCCGATGAGCTCGGTTTCTATAGGTTGGCGGTTGGGTGGTGGCGTGGTCATGACGCTGAGGTCACGCGCGGCCATTAGGGAAAATTGTAAAGTGCGGGGGATAGGAGTTGCCGTGAGGGTAAGGGTGTCCACGTTTACTTTTAGCGTCTTGATCTTGTCCTTGACTCCGACACCGAATTTTTGCTCCTCATCGACGATCAGTAGACCAAGGTCCTTGTATTCCACGGTCTTGCTCACGAGTTTGTGCGTACCGATCAAAATATCAATCTTTCCTTCGGCCAATTTTTTCAAGGTGTCGCGTTGCTGTCCAGCACTGCGGAATCTGTTGATGTAATCTACAGTCACCGGGAATCCTTCGAGGCGTTGACTAAAGGTTTTGAAGTGCTGGAACGCCAGGACAGTGGTGGGCACTAAAATGGCCACCTGTTTGCCGTTAGCTACGGCTTTGAAGGCAGCGCGAATGGCAATTTCTGTTTTACCGAAACCTACGTCGCCACAGATTAGACGGTCCATCGGCATGGCGCTTTCCATGTCTTTTTTGACAGCTTCGGTAGCGCTTACTTGGTCCGGGGTATCCTCGTACAAAAAACTTGCCTCGAGCTCGTGCTGCAAATACCCGTCCGGGGCGCAGGCAAAACCGATCGCCTCCTTGCGCTTCGCATAGAGCTGGATCAGGTCAAATGCAATCTTCTTAACCTTCGCTTTGGTCTTCTTTTTCAACGTCTGCCACTGCGCACTTCCAAGCTTGTGTAGGGAAGGTGCCGTGCCGTCTTTTCCGTTGTATTTCGAGATTTTGTGCAGCGAATGAATGCTTACATACAAGATGTCATTATCTCTATAGACCAATTTTATCGCCTCCTGTACCGTGCCATTGTTGTCCACCTTCTGGAGTCCTCCGAACTTTCCAACCCCATGATCCACGTGCGTCACATAGTCGCCGAACTCCAAGGAGTTGAGCTGCTCTAGGGTGATGGCTTGCTTTTTCTGCGCACCGTTTTTGATGTTGAAGCGCTGGTAGCGGTCAAAGATCTGGTGGTCGGTATAGACAAAGATTCCTGTGTCGCGATCCTCAAACCCTTCATGCAACGCGACTTGTGTGGTTGCGTAGTTGGGGTACAGCTGCAGGTCCTCGAAGATGGCATGGAATCGGCCAATCTGCTTGGGGTTGGAGCACATCAAAATGGTAGAGATGCCGCTCTTTTCTGCATTGAGTAGCGTTTGTGCGAGCAGAGGGAAGTCTTTGTTGAACGCGCGCTGAGGTAGGGCGTTACTCTCTAGGGTGGTGGAGTTCCATTCTGCTCTGCCGTACTCCACGCGCATGTATTCCATGAGGTTTCTGCGCAGGGCATCTCCGGATAAGAACAACTCCGCTGGGGTGGCACGCTTTAGAGTGGGGGCGAGTTCACTGTAGGCTTCGTCGGCGAGCTCCATGAGTCGGTCCAAGCCGCTGATCAGAAGCGAAGGGCTGTCGATCCAAACGGTGGTGTCTTTCGGTAGGTAGGATAAAAAGGAAGCACGGGATTCCAAGAACGTCTTGTTTTCAACGTTCGGCACGATGCTCATTTTTGTGGCCTTACCGATGGTGCGCTGATTTTCGATGTCAAAATAGCGGATGCTCTCGACTTCATCATCGAAAAACTCTACGCGGTAGGGGTGGTCTTTCGAGAAGGAAAAGATGTCGACGATGCCTCCGCGCACAGAGAATTGGCCTGGGGAGGTGACGAAATCTACCCGTTCGAACTGGTATTCAAACAGGGTTTCATTTAAAAAGTCAAGCGTGATTTTTTCACCGAGATTAAGTTTCAGGGTGTTGGTTTCCAGTTCCTTGCGTGTGACTACTTTTTCGAACAGCGCCTCGGTATAGGTGATGACTAAAGGGGCGCGGCGGCGCGAGCTCAAATGATTCAGTACCTCTGCGCGCAGCAAGACATTTGCATTGTCCGTTTGCTCCATCTGATAAGGACGGCGGTAGGACGCGGGGTAAAAGTAGCAAGGCGTTTTGCCCAATAACTTTTCCAAGTCGTTTTGCAAGTAGGCGGCTTCCTCTTTGCTCGAAGCGATCAAAAGCTGAGCGCTGGAGGTTTTGAGGTAGGTGGCTGCAGCTAAAACGGCAGTATGTGAGCCCCCGGCAGTCGCAAATCCTATGGCAGGTTTTGCACCGGTACTGAGCGCTTGCGAAAGCTGTTGCGTTAAGGGGTGATTTTCGTAGTGAGCTAATAAATCCGCCAGTTCCAATCTTAGTCTTCGTATTCGCGTAAAAACGCATGGGCAGTTTCCACCATCGATGGAGAGCCGATGAAGAAGGGAACTCGCTCGTGCAATTCGCTCGGTTGAAGTTCCATGATTCGTCGCTTACCGTCGGTGGCAGTACCGCCTGCTTGTTCAACAATAAAGGCGAGTGGGTTGCACTCGTACAGGAGTCTTAACTTTCCTTTTGGGGCCATTGTTCCCGTGGGGTAAAGATAAATCCCTCCTTTGATAAGATTGCGATGAAAATCAGAAACTAACGAGCCGATGTAGCGCGAAGTGTATGGACGTCCAGATGGTGCGTCGTACTCCTGGCAGTATTTGATGTATTTCTTGACGCCCTCGGGAAAGTGCACGTAGTTTCCTTCGTTCACACTGTAGATTTTTCCGGGATCTGGGATTTGCATGTTGGGGTGGGAAAGACAGAAGACGCCGATGCTCGGATCTAAGGTGAATCCGTTCACGCCCGATCCTGTGGTGTACACGAGCATGGTCGAGGAGCCGTAGACGACATAGCCTGCTGCGACTTGCTTATCGCCGGGCTGGAGGAAATCTGCTGAGGTGACTGGGGTGCCTTGCGGGGTAACTCTACGGAAGATGGAGAAGATGGTTCCTACACTGACATTGACGTCGATATTGCTCGAGCCGTCGAGCGGGTCCATCAAAACGACATATTTCGCGTTGGAGTGGATCTCGTCGTCAAAGGCCACAAAGTGCTCTTCTTCTTCGGATGCAACACCACACACCTCTCCCATGCTGCGGAGTGCACGCATGAAGGTGTCGTTTGCGATGACGTCTAGTTTTTGTTGTGCTTCGCCTTGAATGTTGTCCTTGCCCATCGCGCCGAGAATGTCGGCGAGTCCTGCTTTGTTGATTTCGCGGTTAACGACTTTCGCGGCAAGTCGGATGGAGGTGAGGAGGTGGCTGAGCTCGCCCGTTGCAAACGGAACGTCTTTTTGGTTTTCGACGATGAACTCGCCGAGGGTGGTTGGTTGTACCATGGTGAATGGTTTGTGGTTCTTGATAGGTGAGTGCAAGTTACACTTATTTAGAGGCAATGCGAATTTCAAAAGAGTACCTTTGCACCTATGAGGCATAATGGACAAGTACGCGCTAAAAAACACTTGGGGCAGCACTTTTTAACGGATGAAAGTATTGCAGAACGCATCGCAAATGTGGTCCCTTTTGAAGGTGTAGCGAAAGTTTTAGAGATCGGTCCGGGGATGGGCGTGATGACGAAATATTTGATGGCAATGCCCGAGGTTGAAACTTGGGTGGTGGAGATTGACGATGAAAGTGTTAGTTATCTAAAAGCCAATTATAATAAGCTCAGTGCGCGCATCATTGAAGAGGATTTTCTTCGCTGGAACCCTTCCGCCGTGTTTGGTGATGAGCCGTTCGCGTTGGTCGGAAATTTCCCGTACAACATTTCCTCACAGATCGTTTTTAAAGTCCTTGAATCGCGCGATCAAATCCCGCTTTTTGGAGGGATGTTCCAGAAAGAGGTCGCTCAGCGTTTGTGCGCGGGTCCGGGCAGTAAGGTGTATGGGATTTTGTCCGTGTTGTGTCAGGCCTATTATGAGCTGACGTATGATTTTACTGTGCCGCCGACTGTGTTTAACCCGCCGCCAAAGGTGGAGAGTGGTGTGATGCATATGGTACGCCGCACCGAGGAGCCCGGGATTTCGTACAAGTTGTTGAAGCGCGGCGTGAAGGCTGCTTTCGGGCAACGAAGAAAGACCCTGCGCAATGCGTTGAAAGTCCTTAACTTGCCAGAAGGTTTCGAACATCCGTTGCTGAGTCAACGTGCGGAACAGTTGAGTTATCAGGAGTTTGTAGAACTGCTAAACGCCATTGAAGATGGGAGAGTTGAGCATTAGAGCACGTATAGTTACTGCACTTTCGACGGTTTCGGAGGAAGAGTTTGCGGTGGTTTTGGAAGGCATACACCCTGCGGATATCGCCGAGGTGCTGGAGAGTTTTGAACAAGAGGAGCGCGAGCTGTTTTTTGAGAAGCTCGATCCAGAATTGGCGGCAGATATTCTAGTGGAGTTTGATGAGGAGGAGCGCACGGAAATGGTGGCGACGTATTCCTCGGAGGAGATTGCACAGGAGCTTGTGGTGAATATGGACTCTGATGATGCGGCGGATATGCTTTCTGAGCTGTCGGATGAGCTGACCCAGGAGGTCCTTTCCCAAGTTGAAGATATCGAGCAGGCGAAGAAAATTGCCCAGCTGCTGACCCATGAAGAAGATACCGCTGGTGCGCTTATGGCCACTGAGCTGGTGCAGGTTCGTGAAGAATTGACCGCCCTGCGCTGTGTTGCGGCGATGCGTACCCAAGCTGAACATATCGATACCGTGCACGCCGTGTATGTGGTGAATCACAATGATATTTTGGTCGGTACTTTGTCGCTGAAAAAGCTACTGACGGCGAAGCGTACGGATCTTATTTCCGAACTCTACCGTCCGATCGAGCACACGGTGCTTTCGACTACGCCCGCTGAGGATGTAGCGAATATGATGCAGAAATATGATCTTTTTGCCTTGCCCGTGGTGAATGCCGCCGGTGAGCTTCTAGGTCGGATTACCTTGGATGATGTCGTGGATTTCATTCGTGAAGAGGCGGAGCGCGATTACCAGCTCGCTTCGGGTTTGACCGACGAGGTTGAAAGTGACGATAGCGTGTACCAAGTAACGCGTGCGCGCATTCCTTGGCTACTGATCGGTTTATTTGGCGGTTTGATCGTCGCACTGATCATCGGTAAAAACGAAGAAGATATTAAGCTCGTTCCGGCATTGGCGTTCTTTATGCCGCTGATCGCAGCGATGGCGGGAAACGTCGGGGTACAATCTTCAGCGATTGTGGTGCAAGCACTCGCGAGCGATCGCAAGGCGCAGCACGTCGGGAAGAAACTCGTCAAAGAATTGTCTGTAGGTCTGTTTAATGGACTCATCCTTTCTACGGTGATGTATGGTGCAGGTCTGCTCTTAGGTTACAACCAGCTGATCACGCTCACCGTGTCCATTTCACTGCTTACCGTGATCGTTTTTGCCTCGCTTTTTGGCACGTTTATCCCGCTCATGTTGAACCGGTTTAAAGTCGATGCAGCGTTAGCAACGGGACCGTTTATTACCACGGCGAATGATGTGATTGGTTTGATCATCTACTTTCAGATCGGCCGTGTTATCATAGGCTATTAATCTTTACGCAGTATGGCGATTACGGGTGTTAAGGCGTTACTCTTGGATGATACGCATCCGCTGTTGGAGGCCGATCTCGCTGCGGCAGGACTGGATCTTGTTCGTGATTTCACCGCGCCATTTGCCGAATTTCCACTAGACTATTTCGAAGCTGAGGTGCTCGTGATTCGTTCGCGCATGCCCGTGGATGCCTCTTTTTTACAGCGCTTTCCGAAACTTCGCGTTATCGGGCGCTTAGGTGCGGGTTTAGAAAATATCGATCTGGAACAAGCCCATTTGCAAGGGGTCACTTGTTTGCGTGTTCCCGAAGGCAATGCACGCGCTGTGGCAGAACATGCGCTGGGTATGCTGCTCTCGTTGTTGAATCATTTGCCGCGGGTACAGCGTGAGATTTCACAAGGACAGTGGTTGCGCGCGCCGAACAAGGGTAGGGAGCTGCAGTCGTTAAAAGTCGGTATCATCGGTTATGGAGTGATGGGCGGCGAATTTGCACGTTTGCTTGACGCGATGGGGGTCCAAGTGCTGGCCCACGACAAATACAAAACGGAGTACGCCGAAGGAAATGTCCGGGAAGTCACCCTAGCGCAATTGCAAGCAGAGGCGGATGTGGTTAGTGTGCACCTGCCACTCACAGCGGAAACGCGGTATTATGCAGATGCGTCCTTTTTCCAAAGTTTTGCGCGCTCTATTCACTTTATCAATACAGCTCGAGGTCCGATCACTAAGACGGCAGATTTGCTCGATGCGTTAACGGATGGCAAGGTTTTGAGCGCTTCTTTGGACGTGCTCGAATA
>CATITW010000191.1 GCA_949547975.1 Cryomorphaceae bacterium
AGGAAGTTGTCTTGCGTCTCGTAGTTTACTGCGATGCGTTCGCCTTCTGAGCGTTCGTCGTAGTAGTTGTTCAAGCGGTCTTCAAACGAGGTCAGCGGCATTTCAAACACATAGTGCGGGCCAGGATTGACCGCGTCACTGAGGTTGGAGTTTTTGACTTTCTCGTAACGTTCGTTCGAAAGCAGGCTCTCTTCTTTGATGAAGACCTGAATTTTCTTCTCGTTGACGATGTTTACACGATCCACGTCTCCTAGGTCGAGCGCTTGCTCAAACTCACGGTAGTTGGTGGATTCTGCTCTGAAGCTCATGGCGCTGAAGATTTGCATCCCGATGAACAGGGCAAATACGATCGCGTAGATCCAGTAAAAATTGAACCCGGTTTTCTTCGGGCCGCCTGGACCTTTGCCCTTGTTGTTCGACCCGTTGTTGCGGGCAAACTGCTGCTTGAGCTTGTCTATTTGTTTTGGATTTTTTTGGTCTGCCATATGTTCATTAGAGGTTTTCAATGTGGCTTACTTCAGCATCTCCCCAAAGACCTTCGAGGTCGTAAAACTCTCGGATTCCTTTTTGGAAAATATGAACAACCACATTTACGTAGTCCATCAGTACCCATTCTGCATTATCGCGGCCTTCCACGTGCCATGGTCTATCTCCAACATTCTCACGGACACTTTTGTGCACGCTTTCTGATAAAGCATTCACTTGTGTATTGGAATTTCCTTCTGCGATGATGAAAAAATCGGTCACGGCGTTTTCAATCTCTCTTAAGTCGAGGACAGTGATGTTTTCGCCTTTTATCTCTTGAAGTCCATCTACGACAAACTTTTGAACGAGCTCTGATGAAGCTTCTGGTTTCGTATGCATTAAATCTATTTATCTTTTGTGAAGTGTAAAATACCAAAACATGTGCCATATTTAGGCTTTACATGCAGATGCGGCACAATGGCACAAAGCTACCCACTTTTTTCCTTTAAAACTATTGATTCTACACAGAGTGAAATCAAGCGCAGGCTCCGTGATAACGGGGCTTTGGAGGATTTTACAACCGTCGTTTCGGATGTGCAAGGAAGCGGAAGAGGTCGTGGAGTGTCAGTTTGGCAGGATGAGCCTGGAAAGTGCGCGCTGATGTCCATTTATGTCAAATGGGACCGTCCAGTCGTTCAGAGTTTCGATGTGAACCGGTGGGTCTGCCACTGTTTGGGTGCCATCTTGCCTTTTCGTGTCCAATTCAAATGGCCCAATGACCTGATGGTGGGCGATAAAAAATTGGGCGGACTTTTGATCGAAAATCATTGGGGAAGCGACGGCATTCGGACCTCAACCATTGGCCTAGGAATGAATGTCAAGGCACTAGAAAATGGACCTGTGCGGGCGATTTCGTTGGAAGAAATAGGCATGGATATCACCCCGAGCGAAGTGGTGGATGAGGTGGTGCAAAGTTTGCGTAGTCAAAAAATGGCCATCGCGAATCGTGCCCTGCTCGAGCGTCGTTATACGCAGCTCCTTTGGGGGAAGTTAGAGGCGCGCATCTATACGAATGACTTGGGCGAAGAGTTCGAGGGGCGAGTGGTCGGGGTGAATGACCGGGGACAATTGTTATTGGAATTGGCCACAACAAAAAACGTCCAAGCCTATGACTTGGACGCTATACAATGGAAAAATCCACTCGTGGATCAGTAACTTACTTTCCCCAAACGGATGGGTCTTTACGCCATTCCTTTAAAATCTCAACGCTATTCTCACTGATCGCGCCTTGGTGTACCGCCTGCTCTAAAAGGTGGTGGTAGTCACTTAAGGTATGCAAGCGCACTTTGGCTGCTTCAAAATTTTCCGTAGCGATCGGGAAGTCGTAGGTGAAAATGGCCATCATGCCTAACACACGAGCACCAGCTTCCTTCAGAGCTGCGACCGCTTTGAGCGATGAACCTCCCGTAGAAACGAGATCTTCGATCACCACCACGTTCGACCCTGGCTCAAAAAATCCTTCGACTTGATTCTGGCGGCCGTGACCTTTTGCTTTGTCACGTACGTAAATGAATGGAACTCCAAGAAACTCAGCTACAAGGACACCTATTGCGATGGCTCCGGTTGCTACTCCAGCGATGTAGTCAGGTTTGCCGTAGACTTCCTCGATTTGCTTCGCAAACTCCATTTTTAGGTAGTTTCTAATGGTCGGGAAACTTAATGTCAGCCTGTTGTCACAGTAGATGGGACTCTTCCAACCGCTCGCCCATGTAAATGGATTTTCCGGTTGAAGTTTTATGGCTTTAATTTGCAATAAGCTCTCGGCGGTTCTGAGTGCTGTTTCTTTGTTCTGTATCATGCTGCAAAACTACACCAAACTTTTTATTCATCGCTCGGTTTTGATCCCTGTTCCTGGGAAGAATGCACCCGAGTTTATTAACACGTTATCTACAGTGAAGAAGCTGCGCAAGTGGCTCAAGGCAGTGTATGAGGGGTCTTTTTCTCAAGTGCTGGAGATCGGTTCTGAGCATCCGTTTTGGGGTATATTTCTAACGCAGCACCACCACATCATTGCCGGTGGAGGTTGGGTGAAAAATGCTTCGGGCGAACTGCTGATCATCGAGCGCAATGGCAAGATTGATATGCCCAAAGGGAAATTGG
>CATITW010000192.1 GCA_949547975.1 Cryomorphaceae bacterium
CAATATTCACTATTCCAACAGGTTGGGCTGCCATTCATCTCCTAGAAATGAAGGAAAATGGACTCGTTTTGGATAGCATCAACTTTTCAGGACCTCGAGCTACCTCCCTATTCACAGATGCCAAAGGGCATCAGGGGCAAATAATTATTGATGCAGGAGCGCTAATGTGGATAAAAGGAATCTACAATATGGACCTTAACTCCAGCGCATATGAAACTGGATTCAATACCGATCTTCACGGACTTGCCGACCAAATCATAGCGGATCATCATCCTCTTTATAGTCAATAAAGATCGATGTATTGATAAAATTTGAACTGAGCCTCGAGAAAAACGAACTATTGTCTTAAGTAACGACGAATTTTTGGTTGCGCTCCATTCAGCTCGCTGCATGTCCCTATATCACCATTAGGCCAAAACCAAACCGCCTCACCTTGGGGTTCGCGCTCACCGTATCGGATCAACAAGGGCTCTTCTGCCATCGTTTGAATTACGCTCGCTGAACGATGCCTTGGCCATAATAATACGCGCTCATAAT
Organism: Cryomorphaceae bacterium; assembly: GCA_949547975.1. Next base: position 538 of record CATITW010000192.1, read on the forward strand.
TGCGGAGGGCGATATGAGCAGAATCGGCACCAAAGGTCTTACAGTCAGCCCCTGTTACCAAATACATAGATAACCGCCCAACTAATTGAGCAGTATCTACAGCTGGATCTGTATTAGGAATAAGCTGATACAACCCATTCTTGCTTTCTCGTTTAGAAATGAAATACCAAGCCTTATCTACGGGATCTATAAAAAATGCTTCTACATCCTTCGGCCCCTCGGAATAAGTAAATTCTATGGAGTCGATGTTTGGCGTTATCACATTGAATGCCATAGATGTATCCACAGTCGAAGTATCAGGCTCTAAGAATTCATAGGCCTTGACCGTTGACCTAATCTGTAGATTATCACCTATATCCGCTATGATTATTTTGTTATGTCCCTGAACGTCTTGGTATATGTCCATGCTTTCCCAATCAGTATTTCTTATGCTTGGAATGGAAAGCGTTGAAACCAATCGACCGGATATGCCTTCAAACAAGAACAGTTCGGGCTCATTTCCCGAATCGTTAATGGTCCAAAAACATCCGTCAAAAGAATTAGAGGCTACTGCACCAGAAGATTCCGAAATACTAATAATACTATCACTTAATATGGGTATTTCATTGAAATGCCTTGCGACTCGAAGGGAATCGAAAACAAAATTATTTATGAAATAAGCAGATGGCTCAGGCGACGGCAAAGGCTCCTTGGCGCATTGAACTGCACAAACAACAATAAGAATAAATACTCTCCAAGTCATTTTACGAACATACGCTTCTGCTTCCGCTTGGATTTTTAAATCATTATTAATTCTGGGCGTATTGAAGTTTACCAAAAGACTGATAATTAACATTTTACAAACATAAAAGACAAAAGATTTTAAACCCTTCTTAAATCTCAAGTCATTTTGGATTCTTTGTTTAATGGTTCAAAACAAAAACAAAATGAAAAGATTTTTACTCGTTGTTTTGGGGCTCTTCAGTGTTGGCCTCATGGCACAAAATTCAGCTGTTCAAGGAACAGTTGTTGACTTTGACAAATTCCCTATGCCGGGCGCCCTTGTAAGCGAATCTGTATCGGGACAATCTACAGTAACAAATGATTTAGGTCAGTTCACCCTTACTGGTCTTTCTGGTGGCGAAGTTACCTTGGTAATATCATCAGTTGGTTACCAAGACGTACAGAAAACGGTTACTCTTGGTGATAACGAATTAGCAACCGTAAATGCAGAATTAACTGCAGGTTCTAATGAACTTTCTGAAGTTATCGTAACAGGGAACTATTTCCGTAATCAGGCGAAAGCACTTGCGCAGCAACGTCAAAATACCGGTGTTACGAATGTTGTGAATGCCGATCAGATTGGTAGAACACCCGATGCAAATATTGGTGATGCACTAAAGAGAATTTCTGGTATTACCATCCAAAATGACCAAGGGGAAGCGCGTGATATCATCATTCGCGGTTTAGCACCTCAACTAAATAGCGTCATGGTTAACGGTGAGCGTATTCCTTCAGCGGAAGGTGATAACCGTAAAGTACAGCTTGATCTTATTCCATCGGACATGATTCAGACTGTTGTAGTGAACAAAGCAGTTACTGCGGACATGGATGCAGATGCCATTGGTGGAGCGGTAAACCTAATCACCCGTCAAGCGCCTAACCGCCAGCGTATCTCTTTAACAGGCGGTTCTGGTTACAACTTCCTTTCTCAAAAACCAATTTGGACAGGAGCAGCTATCTACGGAAACCGTTTCCTAGACAACAAATTGGGCGCTGTTTTTTCAGTTAGTGTTAATGACCACGATTTCGGTTCAGACAACGCTGAAATGGAGTGGGAATTTGATGACGCTGGTAACCCTTCTATCGTTGATTACCAAGTACGCGGCTACAATGTTCGTCGTCTACGTCAATCGTACTCTTTGAGTTTAGATTACGACCTTGCAAAAGGTCATAAGCTTTTCTTTACTGCACTTCACAATGATCGTAAGGATTGGGAAAACCGCTACAGATTGCGTTACAAGGATATCGAATCTAACGGTGATGGAACTTACAACGCTGAAGTTCGCAGACAAACCAAAGGTGGCGGAGCAGACGTGAATTACCGCAGATTGGAGCACCAAATTGCGAACAACTTTGCCCTTCGTGGTGAACACCTCTTCGGTAACATCAAGGCAAACTGGTCTGTAAATACGGCACGCGCTTCTGAAACAAGACCTGACGAGCGTTACATTTCTTACCGTGAAAAAGATGTGACGATGAGCATCACTTCTGATGCTGGAGAGTACGGCTTCCTTCAGATGAGACCAACTAACGCAGTGGACTTCTCAAACTTTGGTTTAAAAGAATTGACTAATGAGAACCAATTCACTTACGACCAAGACTTGAACGGTCGTCTAGATTTTGAAATTCCACTAATCACAGGACTGAATAACACTACTTTGAAAGTAGGTGGTCGTCTTCGTACAAAAGAAAAAGTTCGTGAAAATGACTTCACTGAATACGAGTGGTTGAACGGCGATAACGAGCCAACGCTTGGCGGTAATGGATACCAATTCGAAAGAGGCGATCGCTACTTGATGGACGGTTACTGGAGCAACGGTGCAAACCAATTCATCGACCCAACCTACTTAGGCGATCTTGACCTAAACGATGACGCAACATTCGCAAGCGCACTTATTCCTGAAGAATATGCTGCAGGAAATTACGACGCTACAGAGCAAATCCTTGCTGGCTACGCTATGCTTACTCAAAACTGGGGGTCTAAGCACAGAGTAGTTGCTGGTGTTCGTGGTGAGCACACGACCAACGTATATAGCGGTTTCATCTACGATATTGAGGAAGAGATTGCTACTCCATCAAACGGTGAAGGCTCATACTTGAACATCTTACCTTCTGTACTTTACCGCTTTAGCCCAAATGCTCAAACTGTAGTGAGAGCATCTGTTACTAACACTCTAGCACGTCCAAACTACTTTGATCTTGTTCCTTACGAAGAGTTCAATTCAGACGACAATGAAGTTGCATTTGGTAACCCAGAATTGCAGGCGGCTACTGCTTGGAACTTTGACTTAAATGCAGAGCGTTACCTAAGCACTTTAGGAATCATTAGTGCTGGCGTATTCCACAAAAACATCGACAACTTCATCTACGAAAGCGTATACGACGTAACATACTTGGGTGAAGCATACGAGGCTTCACGTCCTGAGAACGGGGGTACAGCAACCATTACTGGTGTTGAATTTGCATTCCAACGTCAGCTAGACTTCTTGCCTGGTGCATTGAAGAACTTCAACATTGCTGCGAACACAACGTTGACTTCTTCAACAACAAGTGGCATCCTAGACCGTACGGATGAAGTAGGTTTCGCAGGTACCGCTCCACTTATGGTCAACACAAACCTTTCTTACGAGAACAAGAAATTGATGATGCGTTTATCATACAACTACGCAGGTGCTTATGTAGATGAGTACGGTGGTGACCAATTCGAAGATCGCTTCTACGACAAGCAACACTTCCTAGACCTTAACGGTTACTACGAGGTAGCTAAGAACGTGCGTATCTTTGTTGAATTGCACAACTTGTTGAACACGCCACTACGTTATTACCAGTACCAGAATCAGTACACTATGCAAATGGAGTACTACAACCTACGCGCCAACTTCGGTGTGAAGTTAGATCTCTAATACTGTATAGCTAATACAACTTTTTTAAAGCACCTTGCCCCAAAGGTAAGGTGCTTTTTTAAACCATAGAACTATGAAAAAATTCCTATTCCTAGCTGCCCTAGCAACGGCCGCATGTCAAAACGCGGAAGAAAGCATCCCCACGGTAAGCGCGGACATTCAAACGACCCCATGTCTTGCTGAAGTTGAAGACGACGCCGCGGACGACCCGGCCTTTTGGCTTCACACTGAGGCAAAGAAAAGCTTAATATTTGGCTCGAATAAAAAGCGAGGTTTAGAAGTCTATGCATTGACTGGAGAGCGCCTGGCAGAATACCCTACCGGTCGCTTAAACAATGTAGATGTGGCTTTAGCCGTTCCCATGTTCGATACGGTATACGACATCGTAGCGGCGAGTAATAGAGATTACGACCGCATTGATATTTGGACCATCAACGAAAATCCTACTCAACTAAAGTTAGTTTCGGATACAGCGATGCGCACACATCTCGAAGGCGTGTACGGATTCTGTCTTTGGAACGACACTTCAAATGCTCGGACCTACGCCTTCGTCAACAACAAAGACGGCGAAGTGGAACAATGGCAATTGGTGGCCGATTCCTCCAAAATCTCTTTCAAGCTTACCCGCTCGTTTACAGCGGCAGGTCAAGTAGAAGGCATGGTTGTCGATCAGAAAAACCGCCTATTGTATTTGGGCGAAGAACAAGGTGGAGTATTCGCTTACCCACTTGACAACACTGCTGCAGAACGCATGCGTATACCTATGAGCGGCGAAGAAAATGCAGACCTCGCTTACGACATTGAAGGTTTAGCCATCTACAGTCGAGGTGAAAAGCATCTTTTAGTTTCTTCAAGCCAAGGAAATTTCCGCTATGCAGCCTATGACATAAATGATGACTACCGCTACCTAGGCGTTTTTGCTGTAGGCAATGGTAGCGTTTGCGATGGCACGGAAGAAACAGACGGTATAGACTTATACTCTGGCGCAGTAACACAACAATACCCACAAGGTATTTTCCTCGCCCAAGACGGCTTCAACTACGACGATAAGGGCGAGAAAACCTCGCAAAACTTCAAACTAGTCGACTGGCGCAAGATTGAAACAGCGATGCAGTTGAAGTAAAAAGAGGGTTTTACGATTGATTAAAATAAAAAGGGGGCGAATCGCTGATTCGCCCCCTTTTCCTTTAATCTATTTTTTAGAATGCTTAACGACTACGCAACAGACTAAAGAGTTATAAAATTAATGCTGAGTTACGCATTGGATGTAAACCGCCTATTACCTTTTCGTAAGGTCTTGAGAAACCTCCATGAATTCATTCGTAGATTTTTATACATTCCAACAAACACAAAAAAGCCTCTGAAGTTTCCTTCAAAGGGTTACCTTTTATCCATTCTGGAGAACAGGTCGAAGCATAAATAACACTAATGAAAATTATTCTAGGCTCTTTGTCTTACTTGTTTTGCCCAACCTTACAATTCCTCCCGAAGCGAAATAGACCCTCTCAATCTAATTTGTTGACGTATCTTCAAACAAATCCAATCGAAAATCCGGATATCTACTCTATACAAATCGGTATTGTGTGATTTTCATAAAACAAGGAAATGAAAGAAAATATTAATATCGCCGTCTTAATTGACGGTGACAACATACCATCAGCGAATGTCAAGGAGATGATGGAAGAGATTGCCAAATATGGCAACCCTACTTTGAAAAGAATATATGGAGATTGGACACGGCCTGGATTAAACAAATGGAAGAATCTATTATTGGAAAATGCAATAACGCCCATTCAGCAATATGGCTATACTACGGGCAAAAATGCAACCGATTCCGCAATGATTATTGATGCCATGGACATACTCTACAGTGAGAAAGTTGATGGCTTTTGTTTAGTTTCCAGTGACAGCGATTTTACCAAACTGGCAACCAGACTGAGAGAAGCAGGCATGCTAGTACTAGGCATTGGAGAGAAGAAAACACCTAATCCATTTATCGTTGCATGTGATAAGTTTATTTACATTGAGATTCTCAGGAAACAGTCGGAAGGAAAAACGGATATTAGAGAACCCGCTAAATCTTCGGTGGACAAAATCACCAACAAAGAGATCAATTTAATTGTCTCTTCTATAAATGATTTATCAGACGAGGAAGGTTGGGCGTTTCTTGGAGATGTCGGAAGTTTGATTCAGAAAAAAAGACCCAATTTTGATGCAAGAAATTACGGGTTTGAAAAGCTCACGCCTCTCATTAAATCAATTGGTAACATAGAAATCGAACAGCGCGAAAACTCAAAAAGTAGATATAAATTAATTTACGTGAAGAACAAAGAAAAGCATGCTGGGAAATCTAAAACATCATAGTGAAAACAAACTATCTCTACTTTTCCATTCTCGGTAATAAAATTCTGAAGATTAGGCCGAAATGAGACGTTACTAGACTGCTATTCTTTCGGGAAACGACTAAAGTTTCCCATGCCATCCGAATCCATTTCATCTATGGTAGTATTGTTTTTAATAGTACTACTCTCATCATTCTGCTTTCTATTGTTGTGAATTATATTCCAAATTGTAAAGTATATATACAATGCAAACAGTAAGGCTCCAACCAAAAACATTTCAATACTCATAAGCAATTAATCTTTTGGATTAGTAAGTCGACGCTGGCGGATTGCTATAGCGAATAGTAAAATTGTTCCCGGCCAATGGGCTGAATATTGTGCTCCTTCTGGATCCCCTGATAATCCTAAACCCACGGAATACAATAGGGCTATAAAAGCAATTATGATAGGATACCATTTATTAATAAAATTCATCATGAGAGATACTATTTTTTAAGTTTTTTAGAAGGTACCACTTTAATAATTCATCGAGCATTATAACTTTTCGGATTTTGATGAATTTTCGGAATACCCTAAATTTTCCGAGTTCGCTCGGACATAAAAAAGCCCCGATGATGTGCATCAAGGCTTTTCCTTGTAGACATTCTGGAGAAAAGGTCGAAGGTTTAATTTCTTACCTAAATCCTGATTGAATAGATTTCATGGTTCCACTAGTGGGACAAAGCATTGCAATTCCTGACTTGC
>CATITW010000193.1 GCA_949547975.1 Cryomorphaceae bacterium
AATCCGCCGGGAGCGTCCTTTTTCGAGTAGAGTTGGAAGCCGTGGAAGACGGTGATCAGTTCGTACAGGTCGCTGCCGAAATAGACCCAGTGCACGCGGGCTTCGGGGGCATATTTCTCGACCCATTTGATCTTTTGGTACGTCAGAAAGTGAATGAACACGTCCCGGACAGGTGTCCCGTCGGAAAGTGGTGTCGCGCTGGTGACTACATTCGGGGAGTCGCCTAAAAATCGGTAGGGCGGTTGGCTGCCGAACACGACATAGGTACCGGCGCCCAGCAGATCTTCTGCACGCTCGATGAAGCGCGGTAAAAACTTTTCGTCATTGATCAGATGGACCGTTTTGGGCATAGCGACAAACGTGCGGGTTTTTATCAAATATACAATGATATGCAGGGGTTGGGATTTGCTATGGGGGAGAATCTTGACGGATTTGAAATAAATCGGCCCAATTTATCAGATTTTCGGACATTTGATGAAAATCAGGAATGAACGTATTTCAACGGCAAATCATAAAAGGCTCCGCGGCCAATTTCCTCGGCATCGGCCTCGGCGTCGTGAACAACATTTGGATTTTTCCGCTGGCGTTCACCCTCGAGGAGTTGGGCATCTACCGCTGGGTGGAGCGCACAGCAGTGCTCATCGCAGCCATTGCCTTGCTCGGTTTGCACCGCACCTACGTCCGTTACCAGAGCCGCTTTGAAGGCGCGCGCGGTGGACTCTTTCTCTCGAATATTCTTGCGCTTGCCCTAGCGAGTACCGCGCTCTGTGGCTTGGCATTTACCTTTTTTGCACAAGCGCTCGCTCAGGCGCTGGGCGCTTCGGGCAGTGCGGCTGAATTGCAATTTTTAGGCGCCGTGGTGGCCGGTTCGATGACCTACACACTGGGCCTTTCGATCGCCTCTTCGGCCAAGCGTATTTCCATTCCCTTCTTTTTGAAAAACGTCGGCATTCGCAGTGCCCTTTTGATCGGTGCCTATGCGGTGAGTCGCGGCTTTAGCAGCTTCGGCGAGTGGATGCGACTTTTGGCGTTTGCCCAGCTTGGTGTCGGCCTCGTGGTGCTGGTCTACGCGGTAAGGCTCAAGAGGCTTCCTTTGGTGCGTCCTCGGGCGCTGGGCGAGGGGCTCGGGAAAGAATTGGCCACATTTGCCTCTAGTGGGATTGTGATGGCGATGATGACCATGGGGCTTGCAACGATCGACAGCCAAATGATTGCGGGAATGCTCAGTTACGAGGCCCTCGGGGTGTACAGCATCGCATTTTTTATCGGCAGCTTCGTGGACGGGATCAGACGCCCAGTTTCACAGGCGCTTTCCCCGCAGTTTGCCACCCTCTGGAACGACGGAGCCATCGATCAGATTGCTACCACCTACGCCCGCACCTCACGCGTTCTAATGGCTGTAGCGCTGCTCGCTTTAGTGGCCATCGTACCGAACGTGGACGACCTGTTTTTACTCATCCCTGGCGGCGCACGATTCGATGCGGCAAAACCCGTGGTGGTGCTCATTTTGATTTCCAGGGTTATAGATTACAGCTTCGGTTCGAACGGAGAAATCTTATCCAACGGCCCGTATTTCAAGTGGAATCTGTTCGCGATTAGCGGTTTGGTGGCAGTGCTGATCGGATTAAATTACCTGTTGCTGCCCATCTTCGGACTGCGCGGCGCCGGTTTCGCCCTGATCATCGCTTACACCGTTTTCAATCTCGTAAAAGCCCGATTCCTCTACCTCAAAGAAGGCATCCAGCCTTTCGGTCGTGCCCAATCCCAACTCCTCCTTTTCGCCCTAGCCACCCTCGGCGCTGCACTCCTGGTCGATCTCTGGGTCGATGGTTCTTTTTGGTGGCGCATCGCCTTGAAAAACGCCACAATCGCCTTAGGTATCGCCCTGGGTTTTCTTGCACTTCGTAAGAAGATTTAAGTTTCCAAACATTAGCTTTGTCTACTATGTCGAAAATCCTAGTAACCAAGCCGTTTCAAGCTCCCTTTGCGGAGGTGTCGGCGGAGATCCAGAAAGCATGGGATGCCGCCTGGTTGACCAATAATGGTCCCTTGTTGCGCCAGCTCGAAGTGCAGATGCGCGATGTGTTAGGCGTGCACGACTGTGCCGTGGTCGGGAATGGAACCATCGCCTTGCAGATCGCGTTGCGCGCTGTGGAGGCCACCGGTGAAATCATCACTACCCCTTTTTCCTACGTTGCTACTACCACGAGCATTATCTGGGAGCAGGCCACCCCGGTGTTTGTCGACATAGATCCGAAGACCTTCAATATAGATCCAGCACTGATCGAGGCCGCGATAACGCCCAAAACCACGACCATTCTCGCAACGCATGTTTTCGGCGTGCCGTGTGATGTGGAGGCGATCGAAGCCATCGCAAAGCGCCATGATCTCAAGGTGATTTACGATGCTGCGCACTGCTTTGGAACCCAATACAAAGGGCAAAGTGTCCTGAATTATGGGGATGTCAGTACCTTGAGCATGCACGCCACGAAGCTCTTTCACAGTGTGGAGGGCGGTGCTGTTTTCGTAAATGATGCGGACGCTGAGAAGATCGACGCGATCACCGGTGAGGTGAGTCCGTTGCGATTCAGCGTGGACCGCTTGCGCAATTTCGGACACTATGGGCCGGAGAAGTTTGAGGGAATTGGCATAAATGG
>CATITW010000194.1 GCA_949547975.1 Cryomorphaceae bacterium
TGAAAGTATTGATGGTTTGTTTAGGGAACATTTGCAGGTCCCCGTTAGCGCACGGTATTCTTGAAGAATTGGCCCCAAAAGATTGGGTTATAGATTCTGCAGGCACCTCTAGCTGGCACAAAGGAGAACGACCGGACACTCGCAGCATTATCACCGCACGAGCACATGGAATGGACATCGATCATCAACGATCTAGACCTGTAGTAGTATCAGATTTCGAAGAATTTGACGTCATCTTTGCCATGGACAGCTCGAACCACAGTCATCTAATGCAGCTCGCTCCAAACGATCAAGCAAAGGCAAAGATTCGTTTGATTATGAACGAGGCTTACCCGGAGCAGAATCTACAAGTACCCGATCCATACACCGGTGGAGACGAAGGATTCGAGCAGGTCTATCAAATGCTAAAAGAGAGCATCACAACATTTTTACAACACAACGCATGAGTGGAACCATATACTTACTCCCAAATACCTTAGGTCAGGATAATTTCTCTGAAATCTTGCCTGCAGACGTCATAGCCAAGATCGACGAGTTGACGTATTTTATTGTCGAAAACGAGCGCACGGCAAGGGCGTATATCAAAAGATTACTCCCTGAGAAAAATCAGCGTGAAATCACTATGGAGATTATCGACAAGCAAACCGACCCACTAGACTTGCCGTTGTTTTTGAAGCCCGTCGAATCTGGTCAAGATGCAGGTGTGATTTCTGAAGCAGGTGTGCCTTGTGTTGCCGATCCAGGAGCAGAAATCGTGAGCATAGCGCATAGAAAAGGAATTGCTGTAAAACCATGTGTGGGGCCCTCCTCTATTCTGCTTGCTCTTATGGCCAGTGGGTTTAATGGTCAACAATTCACCTTCCGTGGGTATTTGCCTTTTGATGGAAACATCCGTAAGCGCACGTTTCAAATCATGCAAAAGGAGATTCGCGACGGTATCACTCAGATTTTTATGGAAACGCCGTATCGCAATGGCAAGTTGCTGGAAGAATTGATCAAGGTGCTGCACCCAGAGACGAAGCTTTGTATTGCCAGCGATATCAGTTTGGAGACCGAATTTATACAAACGAGGACTATATCGAATTGGATTGGGAATTTCCCGGACATTCATAAACGTCCTGCCATCTTTTTGATCGATTAAGTGCATCGCCCATGACCGACCAAGAAATAAAAGATCAAAAGCTTGTTGACGGTGCCTTTCAGGACTTATTAAACAGCATCGAATACAAAACTGAAAAAGCCGACAAAGCGCTGATTACAAAGGCGTTCAACATCGCGCAAGACGCACACAAAGGTGTACGGCGCAAGACTGGAGAGCCCTACATTACTCATCCCATCGAAGTTGCTCAGATTGTGGCGACTGAGATTGGTTTGGGTCCTACGAGTATTGCCACCGCCTTGATGCATGATGTGGTTGAAGATTCAGAATACACCTTAGATGACATCGAATCCATGTTCAATGTGCACATTGCGCGTTTGATCGATGGATTGACCAAGATATCTGGTGTAGTGAGCATGGAAAGCAGCATGCAGCTTGAGAACTATCGCAAGATGCTTTTGACCATTTCCGACGATGTGCGTGTCATTTTGATCAAGCTAGCGGATCGATTGCACAACATGCGTACTATGCACGGTATGCCTTCCCACAAGCAGTTGACGAAGGCATCAGAGACCCTCTTTATCTATGCGCCGCTCGCCCATCGATTAGGGTTGTATAGAATCAAAACGGAGTTAGAAGACACTTCACTACGTTATACAGAGCCAGACATGTACCATGAGATTGCAGATCGCATGGAGCAGCTCAAGCTCGGTGACATCACCTATCTCAATAAATTCACGGCCACCGTTGGACATGATCTAGAAAAGGCCGGTCTATCTTTTGAAATTAAGAAACGTACCAAGAGTATTTTCTCGATTCGCCGTAAGATGAGGAACCAGAAGGTGGGTTTTGATGAGGTGTACGATAAATACGCGATTCGGATCATTTTGGATTCTGAATTGGATATGGAAAAGGCGGAATGCTGGAAGGCCTATTCCCTGGTAACACAAAACTTTAGCCCGAATCCACTTCGCTTAAGAGACTGGATTTCTTCTCCAAAGAGTAATGGCTATGAAAGTTTGCACACTACGGTTATGGGACCTGAAGGCCACTGGGTGGAAGTGCAGATTCGTACACGTCGTATGGATGACATTGCGGAAAATGGGTTCGCCGCGCACTGGAAGTACAAAGAAGATAGTTCGGGCTCGAATACCTTGGACACCTGGCTTCAGCGCATTCGTGAGTTCTTAGACGACCCGGATAACGACAGCGAGGATTTCATAGAGAACTTCAAAATGAACCTCTTTGCTTCAGAAATCTTTGTCTTTACTCCAAAGGGAAAGATGGTGGCCCTACCGAAGGGTGCTACTGCGCTGGATTTTGCCTTTGAGATACACAGTGAAGTCGGGGCACAATGTTTGGGGACGAAGGTGAATGGGAAATTGGTACCGCTAAGTTCTCCGCTTAAATCTGGGGATCAAGTGGAGGTACTGACTTCGATGAAGCAAGAGCCTAAGGAAGACTGGTTGAGTTTTGTGAAAACGGGTAAGGCCAAGCAACGTATAAAAAGAGCCCTAAAACAAGAAAAGCAACTCATCACGGGTCAGGGGCACATGATTCTCGAGCGTAAGCTCAAGGTCATTAAGCTGAAGGCAACGGCGAGTAACATTCAAAAATTGGTCAATTATTTCGGGCTAAAAAATCCGGATGAATTGTACTTCAAAGTAGGTCTTGGGGTGATTGACAATAAGAAGCTTCGCGAATATGCGCGGGAAACTTCTGGTCTAGTTAACTACTTCAAACAGCGTATAGTAAAGAGCAGTTATGCCAAAACGAAGCTCAACAAACCTAAGGAAGTCACTGAGCACCACCAACTTGTATTTGGTACAGACGAGCAAGATGTAGAGTATACCTTGGCCAAGTGCTGCAACCCAGTTGCCGGGGATCGCGTTTTTGGATTTGTAACTACGGCCGATGGCCTCAAGGTGCACCGTGACGATTGTCCGAATTCGGTGCTGTTACAAAGCCGTTTTGCCAACCGTGTGATGAAGGCGAAGTGGATCGATCAAAAGGCCTCCACCTCCACTGTAAATATTGAAATACAGGGCATGGACCGAGTGGGGATTGTGAACGATGTCACCAAGGTTGTTTCCAGCGATCTGAATATTAACATCAAAGCCATTTCTTTCTCGGTGGACGACGGGTTATTCACAGGCCAATTAACCATCGAAGTCGCTGATAAAGTGGCGCTCACAGATACTATTAACAATATCAAGGCGCTAGAGGGAATAAGCACCGTGAATCGAGTGGGTAAATTCAACAGATAGACGTATTTTAGCGCTTTAGTTCTCACATGAGCACAACGAAAGAGGCA
>CATITW010000195.1 GCA_949547975.1 Cryomorphaceae bacterium
AGAGAATTAGTGAACAGACTTCAGAATTTGAGAAAATCAAGCGGTTTGGAGGTGACGGATCGTATCAGCATCACGATTTCTGCTTCGGATGAGTTCCAACAAGCGTTGAGCGGATTTGAGGCGTATGTGAAGGACGAGGTGCTTTCCGACCGTTTGGATTTTGGTGCGACGGAAGAAAATTCCACGGAAGTTGAAGGGCATGAAATTTGTATTTCAATTCACAAGAATTGATAGTACATTCGAGACGTTCTTTTAGAGATAACTTACACAAACCGAAATTGGCTTATGGCTGATCAAGAAAAAACTAGATACAATGATGCTGAACTCGAGGAGTTTAGAGTGATCATTGAAAAAAAGATCGAGAAAGCGGAAGCTGACTTGCAGCTCTTGCGTGAGCAATTCGCCAACGACATGAGTAACGGTACTGACGATACGTCACCACAGTTCAAATCCTTCGAAGAAGGTTCCTCGGTCATGAGTAAAGAGCGTAATTCTCAGCTGGCATCGCGTCAAGAAAAGTTCATCCGTGACCTAAAGAATGCGATCATGCGCATTGAAAACAAAACCTACGGGATTTGTCGCGTTACGGGTAAACTGATCGACGCGGAACGCTTAAAGCTGGTACCGCACGCCACACTTAGTATGGAAGCTAAAATGAAGCAGCGTTGAGAAAAGCACTGCTGATCGTTTTAGGAACGCTTTTTTTAGACCAAGCACTTAAGCTATGGGTCAAGAGCACCATGTACCTGGGGCAAAGTCATGAGATTACGTCATGGTTTTACATCCACTTCACTGAAAACCCCGGAATGGCCTTCGGTTTAGAGCTCGGAGGTGTTGCTGGTAAATTAGCGCTCACTATTTTCCGAATCCTCGCGATCGGCGGCATCGTCTATTGGCTTCGAGGCATCCTGAAAAAAGGTGCGAGCAACATCGCTGTTTGGGGCATCAGCCTCATCCTGGCCGGGGCCATAGGAAATGTGCTCGACAGCCTGTATTACGGTCCACTTTTTAGCGATTCACTAGGTCGCGTTGCTGAATTCTTACCTGCAAACGGTGGCTATGCACCCGTGCTTCAAGGAAAAGTGGTCGACATGCTCTACTTCCCGTTATTTGCTGGGGAATTGCCTTCTTGGATTCCGATCTGGGGCGGCGAATATTTCACTTTTTTTAGGCCCATTTTCAACATCGCTGATGTCGCAATCTCGACCGGCGTGGGTATTCTATTTGTCTTCCAACGCGGCGTTTTTAAATAATGCTCCCGAAAATCTCGCATGAACTTTGTGGCTTGACTTGTGAACTGCACGGTGATGGTACGATGTATGTTCCGGCCTTGCGAACGCTTTTTATCGCCGATGTTCATGTGGGTAAAACAGGCCAATTCCGAAAAGAAGGCATTCCCGCTCCCAAAGCGATTCACCGACTTGCCATGGCGCATCTGGAACGAGCCATTTCAAGAGATGGAGCGACACGTGTTGTGTTTTTAGGGGATCTATTCGAAGGCCGCCAAAACAACGAAACGAACGACCTCAAGGCACTGTTTGAACAGTTTTCAGCCGTCCAGTTTGATCTGGTCAAAGGAAACCACGACTTCGACCTACCGGACTGGGCACAGCTTCAAATCCACGAGGAACTTGTGATCGGCCCTTTCATCTGCCTTCACGAGCCTCCGGGCAGCGACTTTTCCACCGACCTCCCATTCGACACACATCTCATCCAAAGCGAATACCCGAATTCAGGGGACTCAGCCCTACTGCTCTGTGGTCATCTGCACCCGGGTGCGACACTTCGAGGGAAAGGGCGTTCACGTGCTCGCGTCAAAGCCTTTTTTATCGGCGAACACCTTGCAGTATTGCCCGCTTTTGGAGCGCTTACGGGTCACTATCCGTTGAAAGAAAACGGCCAATACTTCGGCATTCTTGAAAATAGTATTTTCAACTTAGGTAGTTGGCCAAAATAGGGCTATTTTAACCGTCTTTTAACGGCCGTATCAGGTCATTTTTTATTCTTTTGACTTGTCAAAAACCTAGTAAACATGGAAGGTGCACAAGATTTGATTACCCTAAATGAAGAGATCAAGAACGACAGTGCGTTTATCGATCTGATTCAGAACGAATTAAGCAAAGTCATTGTCGGACAAAAAGGCATGGTCGAAGGTTTACTGATCGGCCTGCTCGCTGACGGACACATCCTTTTAGAAGGGGTGCCTGGACTTGCGAAAACCTTGGCGATTAACAGCATCAGTCAAACGATCGGAGGAAGTTTCTCTCGGGTCCAATTCACTCCTGATCTCTTGCCTTCGGATGTCGTCGGTACCCAGATTTACAACATGCGCGAGCATGCCTTCGAAACCAAAACCGGACCTATTTTCAGCAATTTTGTACTTGCTGATGAGATCAACCGTGCCCCGGCCAAAGTGCAAAGTGCACTGCTTGAAGCCATGCAGGAACGCCAGGTCACCATCGGAGAACAAAGCTTTAAGCTTCCTGAACCTTTCTTGGTCATGGCCACACAAAACCCAGTAGAGCAAGAAGGAACGTATCCGCTGCCTGAAGCGCAGATGGACCGTTTCCTATTAAAAATCACGCTCAGCTACCCGAAGAAAGAAGAGGAACGCGAAGTCATGCGCAGACAGATGGCAGGTGCTTTTGAAAAGCTCAACGCTGTAGTCAGCATGGAAAATGTTTTGAAAGCGCGCACCTCTGTGGACCGCATCTACATGGACGAGAAGATCGAGAGCTACATTCTAGATATCGTTTTCGCCACACGTTACCCGGAAGAATACAACATCATAGGACTTAAAAATAAGATCAGCTTCGGTGCTTCACCGCGCGGGAGTATCGCTTTAGCAAAAGCCGCGAAATGTCATGCGTTCCTGCGCCACCGTGGCTTTGTAACACCAGAAGATGTTCGTGCCGTTGCGCCATCCGTACTGCGTCACAGGATCGGACTGACCTACGAAGCGGAGGCGGAAGAAATCACCCCTGAAACCATTCTAACAGAGATTTTGAACACCTTAATGGTGCCGTAACCTGTGGATGCATTAGAGCTCTTAAAAAAAGTACGTCGCATTGAAATCAAGACGCGCCGTTTGAGTGACCAATTGTTCTCCGGTGAGTACAGCAGTTCATTCAAAGGCCGCGGCATGAGCTTTGCCGAGGTGCGTCCCTACCAAAGCGGTGATGACGTTCGTGCGATCGACTGGAACGTTACCGCGCGAAAGCGTAGTCCTTATATCAAGGTGTTTGAAGAAGAGCGCGAGTTGAC
>CATITW010000196.1 GCA_949547975.1 Cryomorphaceae bacterium
CGTTATGATCACGCAGCTCGGTGGATGGACCGGGATTGTATTTGGAATCATCATCGGAAATGTCGTCGCGAATCAGATCGGCGGGCATTTCTTCATTCCATGGCTCTGGATTACTGTCGCCTTCTTTATTTCCGTAGGTGTAGGTATTGTGGCCGGATGGTATCCAGCAAGCAAAGCAGCTCAACTCGACCCTGTGGAAGCCCTGCGTTACGAATAGCAAAGGGCCCGTTATTTACTGACTACTCTTTCTCTTCTGCCTCTGTTTTTACAACAGAGTCCTGGTTCGGATCTTCTCCAATTTTTTTAGAGGCTGCAATACCTAGTACCATACCTATGGGTAACCAAAGGCCAATGTTATCGGTTAGAGCCCCTATAACTACTCCGGCCATGAGACCTATAGCGATGTACGTGTTTTTATCTTTAATCAGTGTGCTTTTCATAGTGAAGTGCGGTCGTTGAACTGCAAAGGTACTGCAAAAAAAAGCCACCCTATTTCTAGGATGGCTTCTCTTAGCATTCGCTAAGTAAGATATTTCGTAAGTCTCTAAGACTATGCTTCTGCTACTACATCGAACTCAAAGCTTACAACCACTTCACGGTGCAAACGTACGTTCGCGCTGTAGTGACCTAAGGCCTTGATTGAACCACCCACGATTTGGATGAATTTCTTCTCGAGAGATACGCCAGCTTTCGAAAGTTCGTCCGCAATGTGCTGGTTCGTGATCGAACCGAACAGCTTGTTGCCTTGACCTGTCTTCGCAGTCATTTTCAACTCAACAGCTGCCAATTTCTCAGCAGTTGCTTTCGCGTCAGCGATTGCCTGAGCTTCCTTGTGTGCACGTTGACGCAAGTTTTCAGCCAATACTTTTTTAGCGCTTTCTGTAGCGAGTACACCGTACCCTTGTGGGATAAGGTAGTTACGTCCGTAACCGTCTTTTACAGTTACCACGTCATCGATGAAACCTAAGTTTTCAACGTCTTTTCTAAGAATGATTTCCATGGTACCGAATTATTTAAGGTTATCTGCTACGTAAGGCATCAACGCAATGTGGCGTGAACGCTTGATAGCTGTAGACAATTTTCTTTGGTATTTCAATGAAGTACCGGTCAAACGACGAGGTAAGATTTTACCTTGTGGGTTTACAAAGCGCAACAAGTAATCTGGATCCTTGTAGTCAATGTATTTAATTCCGGATTTCTTGAAACGACAGTATTTCTTCTGGTTGCCGCTTTCTACGTTGATGGGCTGTAAGTAACGTACATCGCCCTTTCCTCTAGTTGCCATATTCTGTCTGATTAAGCGTTCTTTTTAGCACGACGCTTCGCAGCGTATTCGATGCCGTATTTGTCCATTCTTACTGTCAAAAAGCGCATAATACGCTCATCACGCTTAAATTCTACTTCTAATGGAGCGATTGCTTCACCAGGAGCTGTGAATTCTAGAAAGTGGTAAAATCCACTTTTCTTCTTTTGGATTGGGTAAGCCATCTTCTTGAGGCCCCAGTTTTCTTTGTTGATAATGCTCGCGCCTCTGTCTTTCAAGTAGGCAACGTACTTATCTACCGCTTCCTTTACCTGATCTTCAGATAAAACGGGATTCAAAATGAAAACGGTTTCGTACTGATTCATAATTATTTGAACTAAAATTAAGGGTGCAAATGTACAAGAGTTTTCTTAATTGACCAATTATTGTTAGCAACCTGTGTACAGCCTTTTTTCAACAGAAGGTCCAACGGGTCAAAAGCTCTCTTATATTTGTGGTTATGGAGCAATTCATCGTCTCAGCACGCAAATATAGACCACAAGCATTCGACGCCGTCGTAGGACAGTCGCATATTACGGATACTCTACTTAAAAGTGTGGACAACGACCATTTGGCGCAAGCCTTGTTGTTCTGTGGTCCGCGCGGTGTAGGTAAGACCACGTGTGCGCGCATTCTCGCCAAAGTAATCAATGCGGGTGCCGAGCTGAGCGAAGAGGAATTGGCGTTGAACATCTTTGAATTGGATGCCGCTTCTAACAACTCTGTAGATGACATCCGTCGCTTGATTGACCAAGTACGTTTTGCGCCGCAAACCGGGAAATTCAAGGTGTACATTATTGATGAGGTGCACATGCTCTCTCAGCAAGCCTTCAATGCGTTCTTGAAAACACTTGAGGAACCGCCGGCGCATGCCATCTTTATTTTGGCCACTACGGAGAAACATAAGATCATCCCAACCATACTGTCGCGTTGTCAGATTTTTGACTTCAAACGCATTACGGTAGACGATATCGCGCAACACTTGGGCTTTGTAGCTCAGCAAGAAGGAATCACCGCAGCACCTGAAGCGTTGCACATGATTGCAGAAAAAGCGGACGGTGCCTTGCGAGACGCGTTGAGTTTGTTCGATCGTATGGTCAGCTTCTCAGGGACCGATCTCACTTATGAACAAGTGGTAGAGGTACTCGACATTTTAGACTACAACTACTTTTTTAAGACTATAGACCTTGCAATGGGTGTGAATTACCCGGACCTGCTGCTGCTCTACAACGAAGTCTTAGAAAAAGGATTTAGCGGCCACGAGTTTGTCGTGGGAATGGCCAAGCATTTTAGAGACCTATTAGTGGCACGCGAGCCTAGAACAGTGGAGCTGCTAGAAGTAGGTCCTGCCATCAAAGAGCGCTACTTGCAACAAAGCGCTACCACCTCCACCCGATTCCTACTGCATGGACTGAAGGTATTTAATGAGCTCGATGGTCAATATAAAAGCTCGAGTCAACCGAGAATCTTAGTAGAATTGGGCCTATTGAAACTTGTGGAATTTATTTCACAAGAAAAAAAAAAGTCAACACCCAGCGTAGCGAATAATCCCAAAGGGACAGATGCCTACCTGCCAGAACACCTGCCCAAACGTGGCGATGGTCAGGCATTAGAAGCTCCAAGCGCACTATCATCACCCGCTCCTGCCCCAGCAACTCAGCCAGCAGCAGATTCAGGTACCGTGCAACCTGCA
>CATITW010000197.1 GCA_949547975.1 Cryomorphaceae bacterium
AAGTTGTAACTCATGGTCCACCAGTAGGTCTTTTTAAGTTTCTGCTGCAAAAACAATTCAAACCCATAACTACGTCCGTCAGCGATGCTCGAGCTTACTTGGTCACCGACAGCAACATAAGCTCCGATGGCTTGCGTAAACGAGATGTTGTCCTCCCACAAAAACGGCAGATTGTGGTAACGTTTGTAATACCCTTCTAGCGAAAATCTGTAGGTCTGTCCATTTTGGAATTCAATACCTGCAGTCGCTTGTGCCACGCTGGCAGGAGTGCTGTACCGGGACCAATTCTGCGCTGCGTTCGCCAGCACCGTAATCGCCGGTGGCAGCTGTGTGTACCTTCCCATACTTCCTTGTACCGCCCAGCTTGGGTTCAAGTGGTACTGCGCTGACACACGAGGGGAGAGCTGTGCGAGCGGATTAACCGAGCTTAAATTCAGCGTGTGTGCGTCCAAGCGCAAACCAGCGCTGGTAGTCAACCGGTTATCTAAATAGTTTTTCGTCAAATGCGTAAAGGCTCCAAAGCTGCCAAACAAGACCTCACTTTGGTAATCGGCGGTATCTAATCCAGCAACACTAGGATCGTGATTGTAACGTAAACTCCACATGTCCAAACTGCTTTGACGTGCCACAGCATTCAGTCCATACTTCCATTGCCAACTATCGCTGACCACAAAGTGTGTAATGCTTGCCCTGGTGTTGTTTTCAGTCGAACTATAGTCCAGCTGACGGTCCGATTCCAACCTCGTGTTCCCGATAAATTTTTCAGCTTGATTGCCGACATGATCGCGACTCACCACATATTCCCAGCGTCCGTTGTCTTTGAAAATGCGGTAACGCAAACCCAAAACTTCCGTTTGTTGCTCGCCTTCAGGAATGTACCCTACGTTGTAGAGCAGCGCATCACTTCCTCGCCCTTCTGTATACAAACGGTATTTGTCCCAACCGCCGATACCGATCAGCGTAAGATCTTTGCGATCGCCTAATCTGTGGTGAATGCGTAGCTGCGCATCTTGATAGGTCGGTAGCACTGGAATATTAAAGAGTTTAAAGTAGTGCTGCGAGAAGCTGTTTCTTGCAGAAAGTACTGCAGTAGTGTTCGGTCCGAGGGGACCTTCTAGTGTCATACCATAGTCGGTTCCTCCCTGTGTAGCGGTGATTCCCCAGCGGTCGGTACGCCCATTTCGACCTTCTAAAAGCATCACGCCACTCAGCGCGTCGTCTACTTCGGTAGGGAAGGCGCCGGTTACTAGGTCCATTCCTTGTACGTGGTCGAGGTTGATCAAACTCACGGCACCACCGCTCGCACCTTGAATGCTAAAGTGATTGATGGTAGGAATAGAAATTCCGTCGATGAAATAGCGGTTTTCGTTCGGTGCACCGCCACGCATGGCGATCGCGTATCCGAAAGAAGGCTTGGGCAATACCCCAGGGAAACTTTGTATGACCTTACTAAGATCAAGGACGGCTCCAGGCATGCGCATCATTTCACTACGGTTAATGTTTTTGATGCTCAGCGGCGTTTCTGGTGTACGGTGAAAGGCATCGGCTCGAACGGCTACTTCGTCTAAAGAGGTGACACGTTCTACTAAAATACTGAGATAGGTCGGTTTGGTAGAACGGATCTGTACCTCGTGAAGCGTTTGCACTTGTCCTTTTGGACTGATCGCATGCACGTTATAGAGTCCTGTAGGCAAGCGATCAAACAAGAAATTCCCCGCGTCATCTACGCGTGTTTCATAGCTCACACCTGCGTGGGTCGCTTCAATCTTCCAATCCGTTAAGGGACTCAGGTTGAGCGCGTCTAATGCATCTCCCTCAAGTGTTCCTTGATTCTGAGCAAAAGCTGCGGTGGCAAAAAATAGTAGGAAGATGGCGGTTAGGTGGGCACGAAAATATCTCATGGATGACCAAAAATAATTTTGGCAAAGGTACTACTCAAACCGCATGAAAAATTGATTTAAATCACGTCTTAATACATCAGGTCAGCTTCAGCTTTGAGGGCTTGTTTGTCCATGATTTGAATGTGTTTACCAGAGGTGCTGAGGATGCCTTTCTTTTTGAATTCAGCGAGCATTCGGATCAAACTTTCCGTAGCCGTACCGACCATATTGGCCAGTTCTTCTCGTGA
>CATITW010000198.1 GCA_949547975.1 Cryomorphaceae bacterium
CACAGGCGGCAAGAGGTCCGTCGGAGGTGGCGCAGATGCGCTTTACGATAGGTTTGAAAGTGGCGTTTGAAAACGTCTTGGAACCGAAAAACAATTTTGATCAGCGTTTTAATAGGTACAGGGATTATGATGCGGACTTGAATTTTTCTGATATTGAGACGGAATTGGCCGATGATATCATTCGAGAACTGACGGAAGATATTTTGAATCGATCGATCGCGAACTGGTAGCCTATGAACGGAAAGAAACTGCAGCAATATTTTGACGATCCTGCCTCGATGGACGACGCGGCGGTAGTTGCCTTAAAACAAGCTGTTGCGGATTTCCCGTATTCAGGGGCGCTGCAAGTTTTGTACATGAAGGCCTTGCAGGAGAAGGAAAGCTACATGCTTCCGGCTCAGGTGAAGCGCAGTGCCGTGGCAGTTTGGGACCGTGCCTTGCTTAAGGCGTGGTACGATCAAAAAATATCGAAAAAACCTACTCCGTCCATCGTATTTGATATCGATGCGTTGAAATCGGCGCCGACACCGGTTCCTTCCAAGAAAGAGGACAAGGTGGGTACGACTCCATCCCTGGATAAACCGGTTGTTGAGCAGCAGACAAAGGCGGTTCCTGAAGAAAAAGCGGCTCCAAAGCAACAAGAGGTAGCTGCAACGGCCAAGAAGCCAGTAGCACCCAAAGAAAATGAGCCGGCAAAGGATCCGGAGGATATTAGTCATTTGCCAGAGGCGGTGCAAAAGGCGATTCTTCGTTCACGTGCTTTGCGCGATAAAAAACCTGCTGAGGTTGCTTCGACCTCGAAGTCCGTGCCACACACTACGGAGCAGAAAACCTTGGATGTACAAGACGAGGTCCAACAGAGCGCGCCAGAATCTAACGAGAATACGGAGGCAGCTCCGTCATTGGAAACACCAGCTCAAGGAGTTCTAGAAAAAGATGCCGTGGTAACACCGGCTGTAGAGCAAGTGGTTGACGTTTCAAAAGAAGCCATAGAAGAACGCGTATTGCCTTTTAGTGAGAAAGCTTCCTTTATGGACTGGTTGAATGAAGGCGCGACTGCTGTGGAGATCACTCCTATGAAAGTCGATACCACTGTGAAGGTGATTCGTTCCGAGCAAGCGCCGGTAAATGAGCCGAAGTCGCCGATCATTGAAACGCCGGTGAAGGAGGAAGAACCGCCGAACGAAATACGAAAAATCATCCAAGAGCTTCCACGTTTCGAGCCGCCGAAAGGTGAGGTAGGAATTAACGTATTTACCATGGAAGCGGATGCTCAGGGTAAGTTCGTAACAGAAACATTGGCAGAGATTTACTTAGGACAGGGACTATTCGATAAAGCAATTCGTGCCTATGAGGTTCTAAGTTTGAAATACCCGGAAAAAAGTGGTTTCTTTGCCGACCAAATTAGAGCAATTAAGAAACAACAGAAATAATGACAGCACTCTTTTCAATCCTGATCGTAGTGGTATCCGTGCTACTGGTACTTGTGATTTTAGTTCAAAATCCAAAAGGCGGTGGCTTGAGCTCAGCCTTTGGTGGAGACAGCCCGCAGATGTTAGGTGGTGTTAAAAAGACGACAGACTTTTTAGACAAAGCAACATGGGGTTTGGTGATCGGTTTGTTCGTTTTAGTCATCGGAATGAACTTGGTTTCTACGGATACTGTAGAGGCTGAAGATACCTTGTTGAAAGATCAGGTGGAGAATGCAGTGCCGTTCCAGCCAGCAGTGCCTACTCCGGATGCTGCGCCTGTAGAAAGCGCACCTGTAGGAGATATGCCTGAAAGCGTAGAAGAATAAGTAAGCATAACGCTTCACTCCCAAGCCCGGATGGACTGCCATTCGGGCTTTTTTTTTGCTCTAAAACTGACAATTTTTCTAAGTCAAGGGCAATGCTGGTGTCAGAGTGGCATAAAAACTGAATTGGCACAAAATTTCATGTATAACCAGCGTAAAACATATAAAACAACTCAAATCATGGCAGATTTAAACATTCGTCCGTTAGCTGACAGAGTAATCATTGAACCTGCAGCTGCAGAAACCAAGACGGCATCTGGAATCATCATTCCTGACACTGCACAAGAGAAGCCTCAGCGAGGAACTGTCGTTGCAGTAGGTCCAGGTAAGAAGGATGAGCCCATGACCGTTAGTGTAGGTGATGTAGTCCTGTACGGCAAGTACAGCGGCACAGAATTTAAGTATGAAAGCGGTGACTACCTCATCATGCGTGAGGCGGATATCATGGCAATTGTTTAATCCAAACTGATTCAAACCAGAAATAACATGGCAAAAGAAATTTCATTTGACGTAGATGCAAGAAACAGCCTCAAAGCAGGTGTAGACGCATTAGCAAACGCAGTTAAAGTAACCTTAGGTCCTAAAGGGCGTAACGTAATCATTGAAAAATCATTCGGTGCACCACACGTAACCAAGGATGGTGTTTCTGTAGCAAAGGAGATCGAACTTGAAGACAAGATCGAAAACCTAGGAGCTCAGATGGTGAAAGAAGTCGCATCTAAAACCGCAGACATTGC
>CATITW010000199.1 GCA_949547975.1 Cryomorphaceae bacterium
CATGAGCGCATGCTTTTTATCGGATCCAACGTCATGATTTTCCAAACGGCATAGAGCGAAACGATGACGCCGATCAGAAAGATGATGGACCCGTGGTTAACGTTGATGATAAAGGAGGTGGTGGTGTAGAGCTTGGGTTCGAAGTTGAACTGCTCGACGGCCTCTTGGAGCTGTCCGCTCAAGTCGATGGGGTGGAATTTAAAGTAAAATTGGACTGGTTTGACTAAAGCCATACCGAGCAAGGCCCCTCCCATGGTCAACATGAGGTTTTCCAGTACAGTGACCACAGCCAGCTTGCTTTTGCGCATGCCGATCGAGACTAAAATTCCGAATTCGCGCTGGCGTTCAGCGACCATCATGATGACGGTGCCCAGGAGTACGAACGAAATGATGACATACAAAATGGTGACGAAGATTTGACCACCGGCCATGTCCGCTTCAATCGTTTGGATGATTTCTGGGAACAATTCCTCCCAGGTCAACAGCTCTAGCGCGCTGGTATCCATCGTGGCGAGTAAATCTGCACTTACTTCCTTGTAATCTGCACCTTCCTCAAGCGCTAAGACCACTGTGGTTGCGCGATGATCCAGGTTGTACATCTGTTGTGCAGCGGCAAACGGCATCAAAACCAGCTGCTTGTTGAGCTCGGGGTTCCGCATGCGCGCAATGCCCGAAACGGGGAAACGTCCATAAGCAGTGGCGGCATGATAGCCCTGACCGATGAACAGCAGGGTGTCGCCTACGGACAGGTTAAAGAAATTTGCGAGGCCTTCTGCGACGACGATGCTGTGGTCGTCGGGTCCGAAGTTTTCGCCTTCGAGCATATAGTTTTCGAGCTGTAGCCCAGGCAATTCCTGCTCCGGGTCGATGCCCATCACTAAAGTACCCTTGGTCCCTTCTCCGGTGCTGACTAACGAAAAGCTCTCGATGCGCGGGATGGTTCCGGTCACTTCGGGGTGGTCGGTGAATGCGGCATTTTCGATCGAAGCGAGATCGAGGCTATTGTCGAGGGTTTGGTCTGCCCAGAAACCGCGCTGGTGCAGCTGCAGGTAACCAAAGTTGTTCGCGACAATCTCGTGGGTCATGTTCTCCCAAACCCCTACTTGGAAACTGCGGAGAACTACGGCGAAGATGACACAAAACATCACTGCTGCGATGGAGATGGCACTGCGGCCCTTGTTGCGCCAGATGTTGCGCCACGCTAGTTTGAACATTATCTCAGACGTTTCATGTTTTGAATCGAGAAGAACGTATCGCTGAGTTTCGCGTTGAAGTCCAAATCGCGATAAATCATTTCAGTGTAGTGGCCGTCTTCCTCAGCGGGAGTCATACGGATACGCGTAGGCAATTTTCGTCCGTTCAAATCCTTCACATCGAACCCTTGCATGGTATTGATCAGGTAGCCGTCCTCGTCGTAGAATTCGCCCTTGAGCTGAAGGTAATCTACCTTAGAGATGTAGTTGATGATTTTCCCCCACACCACAGGCGCTTCGGGCTTTGGCGTAAAGGTGATGACCCAGCAATCCAGTCCTTCGATCGTCGTTTCACCGGTGATTTCATGATCGTAGTCCACTAGGGTAGAGCTCTCATTCACAAGATCATCGTTCGAAAAATCCGTTCCCATCCAGCTTTGCATCATCATCGAAGGCGGCAATTTTACACTGCGTTCAATGGTCGGTACGTAGTTCCAGATTTCTTTATCGCGCTTGAGAAAGACCGTGCCCTTGTCGCGCGCAGGTTCAGTAACGAGAATGAGGTTTTGATCGAGTCCTTTGGACCAAGTTTTTGCCACCATCGTACGTTCCCAGCTCGGGCGTACAGTGCGAATTTCAAGGGTGGAAGTGCTCTGGGTGCCGCGGACGTTTTCTTCGCTTTGACGAACAATGTCCGTAGCATCCTGCGCCGTAACGTAGAACGAGAAAGCGAGAAGGGCGGCGGTGAATAGGTGTTTCATAAGGCAATTTTGTTGGGTAGTTAACGCCTTAGCCTCCCCGAAAGTTTGAAATTAATCGAGTTTTTGAGCCAATTTTTCCATTTCCTTTTTGGCACTTTTCCCCTCGTACAGAACCGCATGAACGGCGCGAACGATCGGCATGCGTACATCGCGCTTTTTCTTGAGCTTATTCACAAGCGGTACGGCGTAGTAGCCCTCGGCCACCATGGTCATCTCTGCGCGGGCACTTTTGATGGTGTAACCCTTACCCATCATGTTTCCGAGCATGCGGTTGCGGGAGAATTGGCTATAGCCTGTAACGAGCAAATCCCCGAGGTAGGCACTTTTGTTGATGCTGACTTTCCGATCCGAAACGGCGCCTAAAAAACGCTTCATTTCACGTGCGGCATTCGACATGAGCACCGCCTGAAAATTGTCCCCATAGCCCAAGCTGTGGTACATTCCCGCGGCGATCGCGTACACATTCTTCAATACGGCTGCATATTCCGTCCCGTACAAATCTTTGGAAAGCGTCGTGCGCACATAGTGGGTATTAAGCTGCTGTGCAACACGCGCTGCCACTGACTTTTCCAAAGCCGCCACAGTCAAAAAACTCAAGCGCTCTAAGGCGATCTCTTCGGCATGACAGGGACCCGTGATCACCGCAATCTGCGATTCTTCGACGCCCATGACTTCGCGTAAATATTCGCCCACAATCATGTTCTCTTCCGGAATGATTCCTTTGATCGCGCTACACACGAGCTTGCCTTGAAAGGCGCCCGGCTGGAGCTGCAGAAGTACAGATTTCACGAATGCACTAGGCACCGCGAGCACGATGATGTCCGCCTGTTCCACGGCAGCGTTGATGTCGGTATGGACACTCACACTCCCTTTCGCAAAACCTACCGAGGAGAGGTAACGCGGGTTATGGCCAAAGCGTTCGAGGTGCTCGGCATGCTCGGGATTATGCATCCAAAGGTGGCAATGTCCAGAATTGTCACTGAAAATCTTCGTGAGGGCTGTACCGAAGGAACCGCCACCGATCACCGCAACTGTGGGTTGGATCTCGCTGGTCATTAAAAAGTGATTTCTGTAGTGATTTCCTCGCCGTCACGCTCGTAGATCAGTGTGGTAGTGTCGCCCTTTTTGAATGCGCCCAAGGCGTTCATGTAGGCGTAAATATCGTCGATAGTGATGGGACCAATTTTAGTAATCACATCGCCGCCCTTCAACCCGGCATTTGCACCAGGGCGTCCGTCTGTCGCTCCATCAATCCGCAATCCCGGGCCTGCGAACAAATAATCGGGCACAACGCCCAAGGTCACCGAAAATCGCGGTGTGGTTTTGGCCTCTGAGCTCTGGGTTTTCTGGAAGGTAAGTCGGTCGTATTCCGCAGTACGTGCTGTGATCGTGTAGACCAGCGAAGCGAGACGCGCCATGCCTTTGTAGTTGACCTTCTCGGCATCATCTGCCGGCTTGTGGTAGTCCTCGTGCGTTCCGGTGAACAGGTGCAACACGGGCATATTTTTGTAATAGAACGACGTGTGGTCGGAAGGCCCCACCCCTGCTGGATCTTTTTTGATACTCAGACCATGGATCGGCGCCTCAAGCACAGCATCCCATTCCGCAGCCGTTCCCGTTCCAGAAAGCTGTATCCGATCCTCGCGCAAGCGGCCTACCATGTCCATGTTGATCATGTACGCGGCATTGCTGAGTAGCGGTGCAGCATGTTCTACGAAGTATTTTGAACCGATCAAACCGCTCTCCTCCGCACTGAAAAACAGGATGAGGTAGTTGTAGTTGGTTTCCGTGCGAGCGCCATAGTAGCGCAGCATTTCAAGCAGTAAGGTCGTTCCCGATCCGTTGTCATCCGCTCCATTGTGAATCGCCGGCGCCCCCTTGTACAAACTGTTCTCGCGGCCCATTCCAATGTGGTCGTAATGCGCACCTAGAATGACCGTTTGCGGCTTGCCGTTATCGATAAAACCGACAATATTGTACCCGGTAGAATAGCGTTCTTTTTGCTCCACTTGCAGAGCCACTTTGCGGGATTTCTTGGCCAATTTCGCTTCCCACTCCCCGCTTCGAACAAACAACACCGGCACACCCAAAGACTTCACGCTCTTGAAAAATTCCGGCACATCCGAAGCCGTTTCCTCAGGGTTGATCAGCAGCACAGCGGCCGCCCCTTTTTCTTTTGCCAGTTCGATGCGCTCCACTAAACTGTGGTAGGCAGCAAACGCACTGTGCGGGTGAACGCCGTCGGGCGAACTCACGTTCAGCACGGCAATCTTGCCCGCAACATCCTTACCTGCGTAGTCGTCGTACGACCCGTCTTCTTTCACGATCCCGTAGCCGACAGGAACGGTTTTCCCGTCAACGAGTCCGTTCGCGCTGTAGGCCACCGGGTAAAAATCTACATGTGGAACGAGCGCCTTACGACCGACCACGAGGCCGGTTTTGTCGTAGTCCACTGTGGCAAATTCCGGCACAGGGAATTCTTGAAAGTAGCCACTAGAAGTGGCCGGTTCGATGCCGTTTTGAACCATGCGCTCAGCGATGTAGTCACGCGCCACATCTGCCTCCGGGGTTCCTGGCAGTCGACCCTTCAAAGAGTCGGATGCTAAGAACAATAGGTCGCGTTGCATGCGCTGCGGTGCGGCAAGATCGAGCGGCACTTCTTGGGCAGTGGTGAAAAATGCACTGCACGTGAAAACGAGGGAGGTAAGTAGCGGAAACTTGTTCATGAGTTCTACGTATTTGCCGACAAAGGTAGCGACGGATGGCTATATTTGAGGTGTGAAGAGTGGAATGAAACAACTCGCGGGCCAAACCGCAATCTATGGCTTGAGTAGCATCCTAGGAAGAATGATAAATTTCCTCCTCGTGCCTCTTCAAACGGCCGTATTGTCTGAATCCGAATACGGGATTAACGTAGATTTCTACTCCTTGATCGCCTTTCTTATCGTCGTGGTCACCTTCGGGATGGAGACCGCCTATTTCCGATTTTCAGAAAAAGAAGGCTTCGACGAAAAGCGCGTTTTTGGCGCGGGCATGACCATGATCGTTATGGTGCTGGCAGCGCTGGCTTTGGGAAGCTGGGCGTTCAGTGACGGCCTCTTGGAGGCGTTGCGCTGGGAAAATTCGCCAAAATATTTGATGTATTTCGTCGCGATTCTGGGGCTGGACGCACTGAGTGCCTTGCCGTTCGCGCGGTTGCGCCGACAGGAGAAGGCGGTGCG
>CATITW010000200.1 GCA_949547975.1 Cryomorphaceae bacterium
AGAATGTAGTAGGGGACGTTCAGCGTCCGCAATAACTCGTTTTGATGGGATGTCGGCACAGCCGAATAGGTAAAGGCAGGGCTATGAGTTTCCTCGATAGTAGGGGCAGGTTCTAAGCTCAAATGAGTGAGCGTCGATGCTTGGCGATCATTTTGTGAAGCCTGTTCGAAAGCGGCACAGGATGCCGTTTTAGATTTGTTAGAGACTTCGGTCGTAGGAACCTCTAGGATGCGTTCGAGATGATTACGTACGGAACACGGGGAGGTGAGCACGATAAGTGCTAACAAAAGCGCTGTGGTCAGGGCTCTCCATGTGAAGTGTACGTGATTCATTTTCATCGTTCGACCAATATACGTGATTTTGTGCAGATATGCTTTCTATGAATGCGTTGCCCAGTGGTTTTTAGTGTACTTTCACCCAGCGCTATCACACGGCTCGTATCTGGCAAGCCTTGGCAGAGGGCGCTTTCCTATTTTTTCTTTTCGCTAGTATAGCGCCAAACATGTGGCCTGAATTTACGAGTGCGACTTGGGACCATGCGATGGACCTATTCGCTGAACAGCACTTCGTGGTGCTTGATGATTTTTTACCACAAGTGGTTTTAACTGACGTCTGTAGATATTTTCAACAGGTGGAGGCTGAGAATTTACTGAAAGCCGCTTCAATAGGTCCGGGACAGGAGCGTACGAGGATTTCTGAGATTCGGTCAGATTTTGTGCACTGGTTGGACCGTTTTCCGGAAGGGGAATTGGAGGAGTTTTTTAAAGGGATGGATGCACTTCGTGGTGCTATTGCGAGGGCGCTTTTTCTTTCGCTTCGTGGGTATGAGTTTCATTTGGCGAAATATCCCGAAGGAGCCTATTACAAGCCGCATTTTGACCAATTCGGCGATCGAGAGAACAGGATGATTTCAGTGGTGATTTATCTGAATGAAAATTGGCAACCGGAGCATGGAGGAGCGCTGAAAATGCACCGTCCGCAAGAGCATACGGTAGAACCTATGATGAATAGACTGGTGCTGTTTCGCTCGGATACGGTGCTTCACGAGGTATTGCCTGCAAACAGAACGCGTCGAAGTCTTACGGGTTGGCTATTAAAGCATCCGGCTTCGGTAGGGGTCTTAGGCTTATAGACTAGCTGAAGAGCCCGCTTTTCTTCTCGATCAACCCTGCAGCAGCGAGTCGTCCACTTTCCATGGCAGCGTTCAGTGAGCCGTTAAAGAGTGCATCTCCTGCAAGGAAAAGATTATCGGTCAGCTGACTGGCGCTTGGCTCGCTGGTATGCTTGAGGTTGGTAAGGTCGGGAAGGGCTCTTTTGATGTTGAAATTAGCGAGGTGTTTTAGGTGCTTTGGTTGACAGTAATCGCGTACTTCTTGTTCTATCTCAGCGGTGAGCTTTGCCTCATCTAGCCCTTGGTAGTTTAGGCTCGTGACGGATAGAATTTGACGTCCTTTTTGATCCGTGTAGGCGTACAAGTTGTTTGCGCGTTTGTTCGGATCTGCGATCAGGGCGATGGTTTCCTTCGGGATCGTGGTGCCATCTACTTCGAAATAGAGGCACATGCACGATTTCCAAGGGGTATCTTGCCCCTTCATATTAGCGACAAGATCAGAGGCGTTTGAGGTAATAATGACGCCTTGATGCGCAATAGTTTCGCCACTTTGAAGTGTGATGGTTGCATCGGTTACTGCGGTGGCTTTTTCACCAAACTTAAAAGTAGTCTGGACCAATTTTGCCTTCAACTGCTCGCTAATCGCTCCTATGCCATCCTTGGGAATGGTGGCATACCCTTCACCGAACATTTTGTAGACAAACTCGAACATACGGCTCGAGGTGTGCAGGTCGGTTTCTAGAAAAATTCCCGCAAAAAATGGTTGGAAGAATCGCGTGATGATTTTGTCAGAAAATCCGAGTCCTTTTAGGTAATCTAGGGTACTGGTTTCAGGTGAGTTGAAGATGGCCTCGATGCTCTTTTTCTTGAGTGCAGCATTCAGTTTCAGCACTTTTAATTTGTCTGCTACAGAACCTATGCCCGCAAAGACGGTAGGGAAGAAAAGACGCAGGTTACGCAAGGGGTCCCCGATAACGAAGGTTTTTCCGTCGACGTGGATTTGTGCTCCAGATTCGAGTTGGCGCAATTCGAGCGCATTAAAATC
>CATITW010000201.1 GCA_949547975.1 Cryomorphaceae bacterium
CATAGTGCGCCGAGCGGCGAGGCACAACCGCCTTCTACAGCGGCCATAAAATCGCGTTCGACGGTGGCCTGGCGAAGGGTGGTTTCGTGGTTGATTTTCTCAAAAATGGATTTGAGCTGGGCGTCGTCCCTTCCGATAACGGCCATGACACCTGCTGCCGGAGCAGGGACCATCCAGTCCAGTACTTGGGCGTCTTCGGGCAGCATTCCCAAACGTTCGAGGCCCGGCGCAGAGACGATACCGCCGCCGCTTTTACGGATTTTTGCTAGGCGCGTGTCCATGTTCCCACGCAAGTCTTGAAAGGCGTGTTCGGGATGACGACGGAGCCACTGGGCCTTTCTTCGCGGAGAACCAGAGAGTAAGGTCGTGGGTGCCTGGGTGCTGGTGCCGGGTATGAAGGCGTCGAGGTAGCCGTCTCTTGGGAGTACGGCTAGGAGCGCGAGCCCTTTGGGAATGGCGGTCGGGTAATCTTTCAGGCTGTGTACCCCGACATCTGCTGTGCCCTCGAGGATGGCATCGTCGATGGCCTTGGTAAAAATGCCGGTTTGCCCGAGGTGCTGCAGTGCGGTATGCTGGTCCTTATCGCCCTTGGTTTTGACCGGAACGAGGGTGCCGGAGACGCCCACGGCGTGCAGTGCTTCGATGACGGCTTCGGTTTGGAAGAGCGCGAGGGCACTGGTTCTACTGGCAAGTTTGATGGTGGGGTTACTCACGAAGCCATTTTTTTAGTTGTTGAATCTGTCGGGGGTCCTTGCGCACATGTTCGAAAAGTCGACACTCGATTTTGGCGCTCAGTCGTTCAATTTTTTCTGGATCGTGCGCTTTTGAACGCCATTGCTCGGCCAATTCTAGCTGTACCTGATGGATCAGTGGTGCAGCACTGCGCGCGCGCTCGGTTTCCCGAAATTTCTCGAGGGTTTCATTGACAATAGCATAGGCAGCCGGCAATGCGGCTGCGCGCGAATCCATGGTGGTCGCGACGTGCTTGGAGAGGTCGTCGACGTTCAGCACTTGGGCTCCTGGAATTGCGGCGATTTTGGGGTCGATGCGCATGGGCATGCTCAGGTCGATGAACAGTTTCGGACCGTTCGCAGCGATCTCGTGCGCTTGTACGAGCAGCTCGGGTGCATGCGCCGCGTTCACGACGGCATCGAAGGTGTTGAGCTCCTGTTTCCAGGAGTTCCAGGCGATGCTGCGAACGCCCAATTTTGCTGCGATTTCTTGCGCTTTTTCATCGGTCCGGTTGGCGACGGTTACTCCATCAGGGCCGTGTAAGGCGACCCAGTTATCGAGCGTTCTGTGGCCAATTTCCCCTGTTCCCAGCACCAAAACTTGGGGACGGTCGACAGCGCTCAGGCGCGCGTCAAGAAACGAGGCCGCGGCATAGCTGGTTGAGGCGCTCCCGGTAGAGAGGCCGGTTTCGTTTTTGATTTTACGGCTGCAATGCACGGCGGTGTTGAGCGCTCGTTCGAGGAGTCCGTCGGTGGCCCGGTGTGATTTCGCTTTGAGGAAGGCTTTTTTTACTTGGCCAACGATCTCGAAATCCCCTAAAATTTGGCTGTCTAACCCCGAGCAAAGTTCGAGCAGGTGGGTGATGGCCTTGTTGCCGATGTAGCGGTAGCCCACTTCCGTGAGGTCGTTTATGGCGGTGACGCTGGAATCTTCCAAGTGCTGGTTTTGGATGAGTTGCAGGTAGGCCGCTTCGAC
>CATITW010000202.1 GCA_949547975.1 Cryomorphaceae bacterium
ACTGGCAGCTGCTTCATCAAGGCCGATCGCATTTAGGTTGTAATTCAAACCCGTTCTCACGCCCCATCTACTCTGTGCAGAAACGGCGGTGGTGGCTACTACGAGCACTATTGCGGCTAAATACTTTTTCATAAGGGTACTTTTTAAGTCAATGTAACTAAAGCATCAACCGTGCCAAATCTACACGTACCGATTCATTCAAGACGTACTCTACCTGGCGCTTATCGTGCTTTGCCTTCTGACGTAGAACGATATCTGCGCTTAACAACTCTCCCCCAATCTGGTTGAGTTCCTTCACCAAAATACTGCGCTCACGACGTTGCACTTCCCAACTCTTGGCCTCCATCTCCAAGAGATTATTCAATGCATCTGTGGTCAATTCACTCTGCATCAACGCTTCGACTACTTTATGCTGCTTCGGATTGAATGGCGAACGCTCTGCTTTCTTCCTCGATCCTAACGACCGGCGCGCGGCCAAACCGCCACCGAGCAGTAACACACCCAATCCCGTCCCTAAGAGCCACACTTGTTGCGTGCTGCTAAACGTGGTGGTGATCTTAAGGGGTGCTTGGTTGGAAGTCATCGGTAGTGGAGCGTACTCTAAAACGTACCCTTGGTCCAATAGATTCGATATGCGCGGTATGATGAGGGTTTGCTCGTTCAAGGCATAAGCGCAACGAAGCTCGGGCAGCTTTCGATAGGTTGCCACGTTCACCTGATTCGCCATGGTGACATCGAACGCTTGATTCTCCTCAAAATGGAGCATCCAAGCAGACTTGTTTCCCATGATCAACATGGTCGTATCTGAGAGACGGTGCTGCATGGTCAGGTTATTCAGCTCGACCTCCTCGTTAAAGTGTCCCATGGTCGACCAGCTTCTAAGCTTAAAGTCGTATACATAGATGATGTTCTGGTGAGTGACATAGAGTTTATCAAACTTCTTATCGTAAAAAAACACGCCGTGATACGCTAAACTCGTAGGCGTAGACACACTGAACGGGGCTTCGGTATATTTATTCCACTCCCGACGTGTTTTAGAATAAAACGTGAGTAGGTTGTTTTTCATCCAAAACCCATACCCACCGAAGGAGTACAAGGTGTCATTGCGCTGGAACTGGTACGCATCAAAATTGTACCCGGAATGCGTGGTGCGATCGTGGCGACTCACCGTAAGTTTGGCTGTATCCACCTTCAACACTACGCCAAAACCGTCAAAAACACCCCAAAAAGCGCCTTGGGACCAAAAAACGTGTCCAGCCGTGGTTCCATCGAGGCTCCCGACCGGATAGTCGAGCTGAAATGAAGATAACGTATCTATGTGATTGGCTCGCAAAACGGTATGAAATCCAGTATTTATTTCGAGCACGTGAATGGCACTATCATTCGCCGACAACCAGGACAGTGTCCCACCCTTAGCAACTGATTTACCGACATTTAACATCAGCAAGAATCCAACAAAAACAATGCGTGATATCTGTTTTGTTAACATGTGAGAAATGTGTTATTACTTATTTCTTACAGCAAACATACAAATAAGGAAGATATTTGAGCATCAACAAACCAAAGCTACCTGTTCAAGTATTTCCAAGCCCAGTGCACATCAGCACTGGGCTTTTTTTGTGCCTGGTTTGAGGGGATGATTCATATACCCCCCTTAAAAAGGGGGTGTTTTCTATGAATACTGACAATAGTGACAACTACACCCCTGTTAAACGAGGGTGCTATTTCTTTGATTAACTTTTTTTTGCGCATACACCCCTTAATTTTTGGGGTCAAGTGACGCAAATGTGTAGTTTTGCAGTGCAACACCCCCTGTAAAATGAAAAAAATAGAAGCAATCATCAGAAAATCTAAGTTTGACGAGGTGCGAAAAGCCCTGCATGAGGCGAACGTGTACTTCTTTAGCTATTGGGACGTAACGGGAATTGGTCACGAGACCAAAGGAAAAGTGTACCGCGGGGTGCACTACAGCACATCCGACATCCAGCGTAGATTC
>CATITW010000203.1 GCA_949547975.1 Cryomorphaceae bacterium
AACATCTACAACATTCCTGTATTCGCGAAAGTGGACTGTTTGATCGAAATGAAGGAGCGCCGTCGAGGCAGCGAATTCACCATCTATCTCGACAATGGTACGGACTACCTCTATATGAACTTTAAGGGCATCGTCATGAGTATTCGTAGTAGCGATGATGCATTTAATGATGCGATCCTAGCGAAAGATCCTAAAGATAGGAGCGTAGCTGCGAAAAAGGACCAAGCGGCCTTCACCTATAATTTGGCAGGGAAAGGCAAAATTATGCTTCTTAAGCGAAGATTCGGTATTCGCGAATAACGGGACCGTTTTTATTTGCTAGGTACGTTCCATTGGAAGTCCGTTGTACCTTCCTCCTTCGTGATGTTGCGCAGACGCTTCAAATCACGGCCCGCTTTAGGGTCGAACCTGCGTTTGCTTCTAAATTCTTCCATGGGAGCAACATTAGACGCTTTTTCTGCCTTAGGCTCGGGTGTAGCAGTGCCATTCTCTTTGGTAGACTCAATACCACTGGTTTCGAGTTCAAAGGAGAAGAGTTCCGGCGCTGCTTCAGATTCTGTGGCTTCGAGGAGTGTAGACTGCGGTTGCTCTTGTGCTTCCTGCGGTTGTTCGACGACCTCGCCAATCATACGCTCTGAAGGTGCAACAGAAGAAGCGGGGCTGTTTAGAGCGTCTTGAGAAGCGCCTTCAATAGGTGCCGCATGCTGTTTTTTCCAGCTGTGCGCGTGTTCAGCAGGGACTACAACGAATCCTTGACGGCGGTCTTCGTAGCGCACGAGTTCGTAACCGTCTTCTCCTAAACTGATGTTTGCGTAGACCAATTCCTCTTCGGTCACCTCCAAAACAATATTCGAAGTTTCGATCACTGGAAAATTATTCAAAAGATACATCCGCATGATGGGGATGGTTTCCAAAGTGCCAGGCGCCGAATGTCTTGAAAGAAACGGCATCGCTCTTTGCACGGGTGCAAAGCTTTCGGAGGTTAAGAATTCGCCTTGAACGGGTTGGAATTTGTATTTAAAATCTGGGTTGATGCCATCTTTGAGTGCCTCGATGACATAGGCCGGGGAAATGACTACATTGCTCTGAGCGCGTGTGCTGGCAAGCCAAAAGTACCGGTACACGAGGTAAAAGGTGAGTGCAAGGATGGAAAGTGCGCTTAAGACGTTTTCAGTAAGATCAATGAAATAGGTGCCTAGTTCGTCTAGTTTGGTGAGCTGCAAAACGCTGATCCCTATAAGGATCAAAGCGCTGCGGAGCCATTTTGGGAAATTGGCCTCAAAGGCTAAGACGATCGATATTGCGGTGAGCACGATGGCGGGGTAGCTCGAAGAGTTGACGACGAAAATGTTGACCAGCTCTGGTGCTACGGCAAGGAGTAGGACCAATGAACTGAGCTGTGGATGCATCCCATAATTGGAAAACAATAACACGCTAAGTCCACCAAAGAAGAGCATGGAGAACAAGAGTCCGGGATATGCCGTACTGTATTCTGTCTGGGACAAAATGAAAATACTGATGCCTGTGTCGATCAGCATACTTAAGAAGGCTACACTACCAAAGTGAGACTTTCGTTTCGCGTTTATCTTACTCGTCATGAGACAAAACTAGTATAAATCGCTTATTTGAATAACTCTAGAGATGGATACGGATGAAACTATACATATAACTGATATTTTTGCTGAGTATGAAAGAATTGACCAAAATTCAAGATCAAAGTCAGGCCACCTTACAAAAGGAATGGACCCTCGTGCTGTTCAATGACGAGGTGAATAGTTTCGACTTTGTGATTGATGTCTTGTGCACGGTATGTGACCATACTGAAGAGCAAGCCGAGCAATGTGCTTGGATTACGCACTACAAAGGGAAATGTGATATTCTTTCCGGCGCTTACGAGGAGCTGAGTGCTAAGGCCACTTTGATGGGTGATGTAGGCCTCACGGTCGAAATTCACTAGTCTGTAGCGTCAGGTTCCCGTAAAATTCGAGTCGATAGGCCATCTTTAGGTCTGCGTGCATCTTCTCAATTCCCGACACAATTTCTCCCTCTTCCTTTTCGCTCAGTTTCATGAGATCAAGGCGTTGTTTTAGCACGAAGAAAATTGGTGCCAATTCCTTCAAGTCCTCAAAATATGCCTTGTTATACCGCATGGGTGAAAGACGATCTGCAAAGTACGCCGCACGCAACGTCGTTTCCAAAACTACATAAGCCCGACCGATGTATTCCAACTCACCACAGCATTCCAACCGCTGCTGGGTATGAGGGTAATACCGCTCCAAGAACATTCCTGCCGATTCCAATGGAAGCTTCCCTTGATGTTCCGAAGTACAGACCCAGCGCCAACCGTATTTCATCGTGTCTTTCAGCAGATCGATCTTTGCTTGTCCCGCAGGATCAAACGATCTATTCGCTGCTAGCACCATCATCTGGCTAAATACCACATCTATGTTCTGATGTGAACTAGTTCTGTTCTTCAATCTCGTACTGAATTTCATACACTCGGAGTTAGGGGGGGGAATCCGTCGTTCGTTAGATTAAAGTACAAAACGAGTGTCCAATTTTATTTTACTCCCATCAATTCAGGTCTATTGGCTCATAAAAAAATACCGCCCTTCTACAAATGAGAAC
>CATITW010000204.1 GCA_949547975.1 Cryomorphaceae bacterium
AATAATCCTTTTACCTTTCTTCATGTGATCAACCCTTCTGCCCAGCAAGACGCGCCGATACAAGAGCGTTTTGAGGCAGTCCGGAGCAGGTTCGATGCTTTTTGTGAAGCGCAAATTTTCACCACCGAACCCGAGCCTACCTATTTCATCTATGAACAACGCACTCCTGCAGATCGGTATTTGGGAGTCATCGGTTTATTGCCGACCTCTGCTGTAAAAGAAGGGGACGTCATCAAGCACGAAAACACCATCTCGCATAGGGAGGAGCTGTTTTCCCAATACCTCGAGACTACGGGCTTTCAAGCAGAACCCGTATTGGTTTTTGGTGATGCTCAAAAAGCGTATCACGAAATTTTAGTCCAGGTCATGCAGGATCGTCCCGAATACGAATTCAGTTCGACAGACCGTTACGAACACCGGCTGTGGCTGGTCGGTGAGGATCTAAGTAGTGCGCTTGAAAAGGCGCTCGCTGAGGTTGACCAGGTGTATATCGCAGATGGACATCATCGACTGGCTTCTTCAGTTCGCGTAGGTGATCGTTTACCTGATGAGCCCCTCGCACAAGGGGTCTTGACCATGTTTATGGATGAAAGTCAGGTGAGCATTGGGAGTTTCGAACGATGGTTCAGGATGGAAAATCAGCAGCTGGATCTAGCATTAATCGAAAAGTCGTTTGAGATAAAAGCCTTGACACAGTGGACTGATCGGCCACAGGGCGATGTAGAAATGTATTTTGAAGGGCAGTGGTATGTCTTGAAGAGTAAACAGGATGACGTGATTGAGCTTAAATCGCAGCTCTTGGTAGATCAGATATTAAAGCCCGCATTGGGTTTGGTAGATGAGCGCAATGATGCCCGTTTGAAATACGTAAGGCAAGACGGTTCAGATCAAAGTAAACGCATGGTAGAGCGCGGTTTTCAGATCGGATTTAGACTTCCTTCAGTATCTGTGGCGTTATTGAAAAACATCGGAGGTTCCGGTGGTGTTATGCCACCGAAGAGTACGTACATCGAACCTAAATTACGCAGCGGGTTGCTGCTGCATGTATTTAAATGAGCATAGCAGAAAACATTGAAAAATATACGGAGGAGTTGGGTCAGAACGTCGCTCTTGTAGCGGTCAGTAAAACCAAGCCGAATGAAGCACTCCTAGAAGCGTATGAGGCAGGTCAACGGATTTTTGGAGAGAATAAAGTCCAAGAAATGGTGGCCAAATGGGAGTCCCTGCCTAAAGACATCGAATGGCACATGATCGGTCATGTACAAACGAACAAGATCAAATATATGGCTCCTTTTGTGCATCTAGTGCACGGAGTGGATCGGTTAAAAGTCTTAAAAGAATTGGACAAGCAGGCCCTCAAAGCGGGTCGCGTGATTCATTGTTTGCTGCAAGTACACATCGCTAAAGAGGATACCAAATTTGGTTTTGATCCTTCCGAGGTACGGGAGTTAGCGTCTCAACTAGGCACCTTCGAGCATGTTCGCGTCAGAGGTTTGATGGGGATGGCTACAAATTCTCCAGACATGAATCTTGTCGAGCAAGAATTTCGCGGATTGCGCGAGTTATTTGATGAATTCGCTCAAGATTTGGACTGGGATATTCTGAGTATGGGCATGAGCGGAGACTACAAGTCAGCAATTCGCGCAGGAAGCACCCATGTCCGGATCGGTTCTGCTATCTTTGG
>CATITW010000205.1 GCA_949547975.1 Cryomorphaceae bacterium
AAAGGTGAGGTATTCTAAACCGCCGATGTTCCAGGTGGTTGCAACAACGCCGAGCATTCCCAGTAAAAGGAATGATCCGAAGATGATACCGATGATGATCAGTAGGATTCCGATGAACTTAAAGATGAAGGTGAAAATGGTCTCCAACACCATGAAAATGAAGGCCAGGACAGATTGTAAACCATCTGCTACGTTCTTCCCCGAGCCTTTGCTTTCTTCGCGAAATCGACCAAAGCGCTCCTTGACGCCATCGAGTTCCTCCTTGACCCTCTTTTCGATGTTACTCAGATTCACGGGTTCTCCGCGCATTTGAAGCTTCTGCGCGGTGGTCTTTGCTTCCGGCATGGCTGCCCAAAGGATAATGTAGGTGAAAAACCCGATTCCGGTAAAGAACAATAATCCCAAAAACAGCAGTCGAATCCAAACGGTATCCGTCCCAAAATAGGCAGCAATACCACTGGCCACACCACCTATATAACTTTCATCGGGATTACGGTACAAACGTTTCTTAGTCTTAGTGCCGTTTGAAGATGTATTCTGGTCGGAAAATGTGGCGTCTTCTTCGTCCTGAAAGTCTTCGGGTTGGCCGAGCGTATTGATGACAAAATCCACATCGAGAGCAGTCACTACTTCACGTTTAAACTCCGCAATGCGCATCGAAAAGATCTCCGCAATACGTGCTTCGATATCCGCAATGATTTCGGCGGCACCTTCCTGTCCGTCAAGTGCAGACTTTACCCGGGAGAGGTAGGATTTAAAGGCTTCATAAGCCGGTTCATCTAAATGGAAGATGATTCCAGCGAGATTGATGTTTATAGTCTTGTTCATGATGTTGATTTAGGGGTAGTGATTATGTCTACGGCTTGTTGGAGTTCTTCCCAAGTGCCTTTAAGTTCCTTCTGAAATTGCTGTCCCATTTCGGAAAGTGAATAATACTTCCGGGG
Source organism: Cryomorphaceae bacterium (assembly GCA_949547975.1). The sequence goes on from CATITW010000205.1 coordinate 945, forward strand.
TGGTCCGGAGCTGCTCTCTTCCCAGCGGTATTCGAGCAGTCCTGCGTTCTTAAGTCGTGTGAGTAAGGGGTACAGTGTTCCTTCTACTACGATTAGTTTGGCGTTTTTAAGTTGCGCTATAATATCGGAGGCATAGGCATCACCGCTTTGTAGTATCCCAAGGATGCAATACTCAAGAATGCCTTTTCGCATCTGAGCTTTGGTGTTTTCAATCTTCATTCAGTCGTTTGTTAAGGGTGAACTCACCGTAGACAGTAAGTAAAATGGTGGTATCGTCGGTTTCGATTAAAAAGTGCGCTTCGTCAAACTGCGTTCGGGTTCCACGGACATACATGTAACTTAGATCGTCTTCATCATTTTCCAATTCAATTTTGCGATAGCCCGCTCGTTTCAAAAAGCGTTGCCAGTCCTTCGTCACCTCGTCGAGGTACCGGTCGTCGCTGACCTTGAGCCACTGGATGCGCTTTATTTCGCCGTTGAGCGTACGTTCTAAATTTCCGTTGTCAAAGTCGATGTCAAGAGGAAGCGCACGAAGCAGACTTCCGCCAAAGCTAAATCCACTGACATAGGGTTTGGGATCGTAAGATTCGTACAATTCGTCCGCTTGACCTTTTTGCTGTGCAAAGGTCAAAAAGGGAACGAGTAAGGTTAGGAGGATTTTTTTCATATGGTACTAATTTTACACAAAGATATAGGTATACACCGGTACTATGCAATACAAAGTACCATATATTTTTGCTTTCCATCCCGAGTCCAAGCGGTTTGCCTAAAATATCGAACCTAAAAAACCCCGTGTGTATTGAGATACAGCACGGGGTAGGGGATTTTAAAAATCTAAATGCTTAACGGATTTTTTTTGCCTTTAGGGCATAGACTAAGGGGAACATGCCCTCTTTGCCCTTGATTTGGTAGCGACCTTCCGCCGGAGAAGTGGCTTCGAAAATCTCATACGGACTCCAATCGTACTCGTTGAAATAGTCCAATGTGCGGTCGGGGTGATCGACTATTGGTTTGATGACTTCGCTCAAGCCGTGGTTCCAAGTATGGTTTTTCATGTTCTTGGCTTGGGGAGCGGCATAGGAGCCTTCGCGTTCTTCAGTGATCACGCCATCGTTAAAATATGAATAGATGACTTCTTTGAATTGGTCATCCAAAATCCATAAGACGGGGTGGAATTCCACAAAAATGAGTTCGCCGCCGGGTTTTAGGTACGAAAACACCGTGTCCATCCATTCTTTGGGGTCCGGATGCCATCCGATCACTCCGTACGAAGCAAAGACCACATCAAAGGTACCTTGCAAGTGGGGGACCGGAATCACTGCG
>CATITW010000206.1 GCA_949547975.1 Cryomorphaceae bacterium
GTAGGAAAAACTGCTGTTGCCATGTATTGGGCGGAGCGCTTCAAATGCCCCATCCTTTCTACAGACAGCCGTCAATGCTACAGCGAATTAGCCATCGGTGCTGCGCCTCCTTCCAAAGAAGAATTGGCCGCAGTCGATCACTATTTCGTTGCCGACAGAAGCATTACTGAGCCCGTTACGGCTGGAGAATTCGAACATTTTGGCATCGCCACACTCACTGAACTGTTCAAATCGCACGATGTCGTAGTCGCTGTCGGAGGTTCTGGGATGTATATCGACGCACTGTTGCACGGACTGGATCCACTGCCGAGCGACCCAGAAGTCAAAGCACAGCTCGAAGATCGTCTAGAAGCTGATGGCATTAGCCCATTGTTTTTGGAGCTTAAGGACGCCGACCCAGTACATGCCGCTAAAGTCGACTCTCGCAATCCACGTCGCGTGATTCGTGCTCTAGAGGTGATCGAATGTACCGGCAAGCCGTATTCAGAGCAACTCAACTCCGAGCCCAAGGAACGCGATTTTAACACCGTGAACTGGGTGCTCAATATGGACCGCAATGAACTTTATGACCGCATCAACCGCCGGGTAGATTTGATGATCAACAATGGTCTTGAAGCAGAAGCCGCTGCACTAAAGGAGCATCAAGAATTGGTCAGTTTACAAACGGTAGGTTACCGCGAATGGTGGCCCTATTTCCGCGGTGAGCAAGGCCTAGAGCGTACTACTGAACTCATCCAACAAAACAGCAGACGCTACGCAAAACGACAACTCACGTATTTCAAGCGTTTTGATAAGGCCTTGTGGTTGAATCCGAATGACATCAACGCGCAGGAGGAATCCCTACGGAAATCTGAGGTACTATCGTGAAACGTTACTGGGCATCACACCCGCTATGGAAACTAGCGCAATGGGCCTATGTCAGTGGGCAACGTTTTGATCGTTATCGACGCGGTCAACACCCCACACGTGTACGCTATCCCGTCATCTGTATCGGCAATTTCCAAGCGGGAGGAACCGGAAAAACACCCGCTACACTTTGGGTCGCTCATGCCTTGAAAGAATTGGGCTATACCCCTATCATCCTACTTCGTGGGTACAAGGGAACCATACAATCCTCCGAACTAGTCGCCGGCCACCAACCGGAGCGGTATGGCGATGAAGCGTTACTGCATGCTTCGCACTTTCCTACCGTGGTTGGAAAAAATCGGGTTGAAAGTACTCGTATCGCAGAATCCATCGCTACTGAGCGTTCGGTATTTGTTTTGGACGACGGCCTACAACATTATCCACTATTCAAGGATTTCAACATTGTATGCCAGCGATCGATCAGATTCGAAAATGACACACTCCTGCCCCACGGGCGTCTGCGTGAAATACCGCATGAACGTATCGACGCGGTCATTACCCAGTATGACGAAAGTCATCCAACACCTAGATCAGCTTGGCAACATATTCCCGAATATAGTTTTGTGCGCAAGACCAGGCTGATCAGCGGCACTATGACACCCGGTCTCTTGGTCGGCGGGACCGCTAACAACGCTTCTTTTTTTCAAGCCGTTCAAACTCAAATAGACGGAGCCCATAAGCACCTCTCGTTTTCCGATCACCATAACTACACCTCCTCTGACCTTAAACGGATCGAAAATGCCGCAGAGGAGATGGAGTACCGCGCTCATTGTACGGCGAAAGACGCCGTCAAGCTCGCACCTCTTATCGAGAGCACCCAAAGCCCTATCATCCTGAGTGTTTGGGACATCGAACTTCACCCAATTTCTAATATGCAACCGCTCTTGGATGCGCTCGAGGGTAAAATAAAAGAAGTGTATGCCCAACGCACTTCAAAAGGCGAACAAAAAGCGTA
>CATITW010000207.1 GCA_949547975.1 Cryomorphaceae bacterium
AAGCAGATTCCCGGCAAGAGGGTTATTTGGGTTTGCGCTGATTGAACTTCGTAAGCGGGTTATTTAAAGTTTACAGCTTCGGTGAGTGGATTTTTTGCCTACCGGCAAAAGAACCAGATTCGGGGGCCCTTGTACCCAAACTTTTTTTAAACCGGTCGGCTGCGCCGAGCCTGGTTTTTTTTGTACCCAAAAGTCACTTGAAAGCACGCTTTCGTGACTTTTGGGTACAAAAAAAACCGCCCCTCCGGGACGGTTTAAAAAAGATTTGTGGGCTATACTGGATTCGAACCAGTGACCTCCGCCCTGTCAAGGCGGCGCTCTAAACCAACTGAGCTAATAGCCCTCTAGGTGGACGTTGAGCCACAAAGATAGTCGGTGAGGGACTTTGTTGCGAAGAAAGTTTTCAAAATTGTCCAAGGGAGAAGGGACGAAGGGTTAAAGTCGCTAAAAACAAATAACTTAGAATTAATATCGGATGCTCGAATTATTAGTCGACATTTGTGCTTTAATTATTATTATGAATCAAGGAACAGTAAAGTTCTTTAATACTGACAAGGGATTTGGCTTTATTAAAGATGACAATTCAAGCACTGAGTATTTCGTGCACGTAACAGGTCTAGTAGATCAAATCGAAGAAGGTGACGAGGTCGAGTTTGAATTGAAAGAAGGAAAGAAAGGTTTAAACGCTGTAAACGTAAAGCAGCTCTAAGTTTATATCATTAGATTTCAGAGGCCTCCATTCGGGGGCCTTTTTTTTGTGCCCTACTTTTTGGGAACAGTTGGATGGCCTCCTAAATAAAAGCCCCCGCCTAGTCTGACTAGGCGGGGGCTTTGTAGCTCCGAAGGGAATCAAACCCTTATCTCAGGCTCCGGAAACCTGCATTCTATTCGTTGAACTACGGAGCCAATTCCGTTTCGGCAAAAATGTGGCTTTTTATCCGATTATCGATCCACTTTCTGCGCCATGTTCTGGGGTCATGATTCGCAAGGCCCCGTCTGCATCTTCTGCCATCAGGAGCATCCCCTGGGAAACGACGCCTCTGATCTTGCGTGGTGGCAAATTCATAAGGACCGTAACCTTCTTGCCGATCATTTCTTCTGGGGTGAAGTGCTCTGCAACGCCAGAAACGATGGTCCGCTGGTCCAGTCCGGTGTCGACTAAGAACTTTAGGAGTCGATCGGCTTTGGGGACGCGCTCGGCTTCAAGAATTGTTCCCACTCGGAGGTCGAGCCCCATGAATTGGTCAAAAGAAATATCCTCTTTCTGAGGGGTGTGCGCCACCTCTGTCGCGACCTCAGCCGCTGCTTGAGTTTCCTCGTTCACAGCTGCCGATGCCGCCAATTTTTCACGCTGCTGATCCATCTGTTCGTCTTCCACTTTTGCGAACAACAGTACCGCTTTACCGAGCTGTGTTCCGGGTTGAATAATCATTTCTTCATTTGCCAATTCCCACGTCGGTACCCCCCCCATCGCGAGCATTTCACGCAACTTTTGCGCAGTGCTCGGTAGGAACGGCTCGAATACAACCGCTAATACCGCCGTAATCTGGGTGGCTACATACAATACAGCTCCTGCTCTCGCTGGGTCTTGTTTGTACACCTTCCACGGCTCTTGTTCTTGCAGATATTTGTTCCCAAGTCGGGCGACATTCATTGCCTCACTTACTGCTTCACGGAACTTAAAGGCTTCGATTGATTTGGCAATCTTACGACCGTAGGCACTCATCGATGCCAATGCCTCGCGGTCTGCGTCGGTAAGCGTTTGTGGGGCTTGAACCACCCCATCGTAGTATTTGTGGGTGAGCACCATCACGCGGTTGACGAAGTTTCCTAGACCGGCGACCAATTCGCTATTGTTGCGCTGCTGAAAATCGGCCCAAGTAAAATCATTGTCTTTGGTTTCTGGCATGGTCGCCGTCAACACATAACGCAATACGTCTTGCTGTCCCGGGAAATCTTCCAGGTATTCATGGAGCCACACGGCCCAATTTTTACTTGTGCTCAGCTTGCGGCCTTCGAGGTTCAAGAACTCATTCGCAGGTACCTGCTTCGGCAAGGCGTATTCGCCGTGTTGCTGGAGCATGGCCGGGAAAATAATACAGTGAAAGACGATGTTGTCCTTGCCGATAAAGTGTACAATTTCTGCATCGTCGCCTTTCCAGTAGTCTTCCCAAGTGTCCGGGAGCAATTCCTGAGTTGCCGAGATGTAACCGATCGGAGCATCGAACCAGACGTACATCACTTTGCCCTCAGCGCCTTGTACAGGAACGGGAATTCCCCAGTCCAGATCGCGTGTCATCGCACGTGGCTGCAGCCCGTCGCCGGCATTCAACCAGCTGAGGCATTGGCCCAATACATTCGGTTTCCAACCTTCGCGCGATTCTAAATAGGTGCGCAAGTCGTCGGCCAATTTATCGAGTGGCAGAAACCAATTCGTGGTTTTGCGCAACTCCGGGGTTGCCCCTGAGAGCGTACTCTTGGGAGCGATCAGATCTGTGGCGTTTAAGGATGTGCCGCAACTCTCGCACTGATCACCGTAAGCTTCGGCGTTGTGACATTTAGGACACTCTCCGGTGATGTAGCGGTCGGCAAGAAATTGGCCTGCTTCAGGATCAAAATATTGCTCGGTTTCCGTCGCCTCTAAGGCACCCTTCTCGTATAAATTCTTGAAGAAATCCTGCGCATTGCTATGGTGCTTCGGGCTCGAAGTGCGGCTGTAGTGATCGAAACTGATCCCAAAACCGTCGAACGCACCCTTCATCATCGCATGGTAACGGTCCACGACCTGCTGCGGCGTGATGCCTTCGTTCTTCGCTTTGATCGTGATCGGCACACCGTGTTCATCAGAACCACATACAAATTTCACGTCCTTGCCACGCATTCGTAGATATCTCGTGTAGATGTCTGACGGGAGGTAACACCCCGCAAGGTGACCTATGTGGATGGGGCCGTTTGCATACGGTAACGCAGCGGTTACCATAATTTTTTTGTTTGAGCTCATGCGTGCCTCTGTTAACCATTAATTCGTTCTGCGAAGATAATGAGGTTTTATGTGCTATTTTTCGAGAATGAAACAAAGAATTCCAGCCTTACTTCAAGCGGGCGATACCATCGCATTAAGCGCTACTGCCCGGTTTGCGACGCAGGAAATGATCGATACCGCAAAATCATTCATCGAAGCAGCGGGATTTCGTTGTTACTATGAACCGGCCATTTTGGCGCAACAAGGACAAGTCGCTGGGAGCATTTCTCAGCGCATTGAAAGCTTCAATAACTTGGTGTATAATGACAAGGTGAAGGCCATTTGGAACATTCGCGGCGGCTATGGATCGGCAGAAATTGTGGATCTGGTTGACTGGAACGCCCTTTGGGCATCACCGAAGTGGTTGATTGGTTTCTCAGATTTCACCACTTTCCTCACTCATGCGCACCAAAAAGGCCTCGCGGGGTTGCACGCGCCGATGCCGGTAAGTTTTGAAAGCACAGACCGCGATGATATGTCGGCAGTTTTTGCAGCGCTACGATCGGGACGATTGACATACTCACTCAATAGCGGGGTTTCGGGCATTTCAGGAACACTTTTAGGCGGAAACTTGAGCGTCTTGTACTCCATCTATGGCACCCCTTCCCTTCCCTCTCTTTCGGGATCAATTCTCTTTTTAGAAGACCTCGATGAATACCACTACCACCTCGATCGAATGCTGCTGGCCCTCGCGCGAAAGGGCGCTTTTGAAGGCCTACAAGCAGTGCTGCTCGGGACATTCTCAGACATCCACGACCATGATACGCCTTGGGGTAATGATGTTCGGTTCACATTGCGCCGTTACTTTGAAACCCTGGGCATACCTGTGATTGAAGGGTTTGCTGTAGGGCACGCGGCTCGAAATGTACCGGTCTTTACGGGTGTCGATGCAAGGATTGCTGGCGGGGTTTTGGAGGTCAACTTGACGCAATAACAGTCGCGTTGTTGATAAAGGCAAGTTCTTCACATGTGTAGGACTTGTAAACTTTTCCTGCCAATTTATATACATGACAGGACTAGAAGCAGAATACAAGGCGATCGAGCTGCTCAAAGCACGCGGCCACGAAATCATCCACCACGACTACCGCTTAGGACGGATACAAGTCGACATTGTCAGCACGAAGTCTAGTACACTCTTTGTTGCAGAGGTCAAATACCGGCGCTGGCGTACGGATTTGCCCGAGGAGCTGATGAGTTTGGCGCAGCAGGAACGGATTTTTGCTGCCGCGGGACAACTTCTGGGGAGTACGGGGCTGAATGAATTGGCACTAATACTGATTCATTATTACGGCGATGGGACAAATCCGGTTGTATTTCCACTTAATGTTAGCTAAAGTTCGCCTGTAAAAGAGTCCTTTAGGGCAGAATCACTGTACCTTTGCAGAAATTCATTGCATCATGCGCAGTAACCGCTCAAACAAACCCCAAGGCTCTTCAAAGAGACGCCCATCATCTTCGGACAACAGATTCGCTTCTGGACCTCGCTTTAGAGACGATAATGCCGACGAAGATCGCGGGCCAAAACGCACGTACGAGAAGAAATTCCGCCGTGCGCAGGGACGTACTGCAGAGCAGCTCGCAGGTGCAAATGAAGAAGTACGTCTGAACCGCTTTCTTGCCAATGCGGGCATCTGTTCGCGCCGTGAAGCCGACGATTTGATCGGTGCAGGTTTGGTGAGCGTGAATGGCGAGACCATCACCTCGATGGGGTACAAAGTGAAATCTTCGGATACGATTAAATACAACGGTTCGTTAATCAAAACGGACAAGATGCAATACGTGCTCTTGAACAAACCGAAAGGATTCCTCGCAGCGATGGACAGTCCAAAGGCGAAAAAAACCGTTATGGATTTGGTTGGGAATGCCACGAAAGAACGCATCTACCCGGTGGGGCAGCTCGATCGTTCGACCACAGGCGTACTGCTGTTGACGAACGACGGTGAGATGGCGAAACGCTTGACGCATGCTACGAAAGGGGCAATGAATATCTACCACGTCGTTTTGGACAAGGCAATGAAAAAGGCGGACCTAGAATTGCTTTCCACGGAAATCATGCTCGAAGACGGTAAAGTGAAGGTGGAGGAAGCCAATTTTATCGGTGACAACCCGCGTGAGATAGGTCTTCGCTTGCAAAACAACAGACACCGCGTCGTGCAGCGTTTGTTAGCACATTTGGGATACGGCGTAGAGAAATTGGACCGTGTATCATTCGGTGGTCTCACCAAAAAAACACTAAGCCGCGGACACTACCGTTATTTAGACGCGAAGGAAGTTGGCTTTTTAAAGACCCGTTAATACCGTGCAAAAAGCATTGCGCTTTGTAGGAATTCTCTTCTTGGTGCTTGCGCTGTTGGCAGGTGGCACCGGAGCGTACCTCTGGACGCAACGTGATGCTATTCTCCAAGGCGGTATTTCGAAGATCAACGAGCAGTTAAATGCGCCCGTTGCTGTCAGTACGGTTGAACTCGATCTCTTTAGTGGATTTCCGCGCGTTCGCATCGCACTTAGCGACGTACGTATTGACGATATCAGTGGGAACTATCCGCACCTGTTACAAGCGCAACGCGTAGGCCTTGGGATGAATATCGTTGAGGTAATCAAAGGCACGTACCGGATTGAAGAACTTACGCTAGAGCGCGGGAGTTTGCACCTGTTTAGTGATGGGCGAACGGAGAATTGGTCCCTGTTTAAAGAAAGCGAGACGGACAGTGCCCCGGTGGACCTTCAGCGGGTGGTGCTTCAGGATATTGACTTGACTTATCGAGATAGCCATGCCAAGGATACGTATGCAGCGAACGTGAAAAATGCGCTTATTAGCGGACAGATCGCGGCCCGTTCTACTTATGAATTGACAGCAGATTTACAGCAAGCAAGCGCCGTGTTTGAGGGAGAACGCATGTTCGAAAAAGCCGATATTCAAGGAAGCGTTTCGATCGTTATCGACGAAAATCTCTGGAGCGTTCAAAGCTCAAAAACCGTCTTTAACGGGAATGCCTTCAGCTATTACTTAAGTCCGGAACACACTGAAGTTCGTGCGAATCAACTGGATGTAGTAGCGCTATCGCGTTCGGTGTCGGCCATCGATTTTGGAGACCTCGAGATGCGCAAACTACGTGGAGATTTTACTTGGGAAAGCACCGGAGAACAGCAGCATGCAGTGTTCAACCCTAGCGCTGTTGCCTTTATCTATAACGGATTTCAAGTACTCGACTACCAAGGCGTTGTGGACATCCATTGGGGACAAGAGAAATCCGTTAGTGCGCCCAACATGTTTGTCAAGACCGCTACTGGAGACCTGCGCGGGAATATTCAAATCACAGGAAAACGCCCGAAGCTCGAGGCACTTCTTTCCGGCGGATCGAACTTAAGCGAGCTGTTTCAATTCGTTGAAGTAGAGACATTATCGAATCCGATGGGCTTTTGGAAAGGAACGGATCTCAAGATCGGTCAATCGTTTTTTAGCTGGGAGGATTTCAGCCCAGTGGGGGAAACTGCTTTTGAGGGTGCCTTTAGCATTCTCGATGGTTCCTTCGGCCTTAGCGAGAGTACGATTGCCTTTGAAAAAATAGAAGCCGACCTCAAAGTACAAGCCGAGGGCAATGTAGTTGTGGAGCGCTGTTTCTTGCAAAGCGGCACTAACAACGCCACGGTGAGCGGTACCATCTATAACGCGTTAACGGGCGGGCGACCGCAAGTAAAACTACTGGTAGAGAGCCCTGCGATTGATGTCGATCCATTGCTCTTTTGGGAGTTTGACGACGACGGCGAGAGCGACGAAGACTACGGGTTCGACTTTGAGATTGACCTGGCTATCGCAACGGTGAATATGGGCGATTTTGACGGAACGAAGCTGCGCGGGATCGTATACAACAAAGGCGTTAAGCTCCTAGGAAGAGAGATGTTCATCAAAGGTTGTGGCGGAAGCTTCAGCGGGAATTGGGCATTGGCGGAAGAGAACGGCGGTGGCCGATTTTGGTCCATTGCCCGGGCAGATGGCATCGAAGTGGATCAGCTTTTAAAAAGCTTTGACAGCTTCGACATCGAAGATTTAGACGAAAGTAACCTCAGCGGAACCGCGACCCTTCAAGGCGAGATGACCTTCCACTTTGACCCCGACTGGAATGTCATTTCTAAGGCTACGGTGATCGATGGGCAAGGCACATTAGTGGATGGCGAACTCCGAAACTATGCGCCCTTGGAAGAATTGGGGACGTTTATCGACCAAAACGAGTTGCAAAACATACGCTTTCCAAAGATTGAAGGATCCTTCGGCGTGCGTGGCGATACGCTCGTGTTGCCAGAGACTTTTGTGGAAAATAGTGCGATCAATTTCTGGGTGAACGGATGGCAAAATCTAGAGACCGACGACCTCTCCTACAGCGTGCGCCTAGGACTGAAAGACCTCGCGTTACGTGGTAAAAACAGCAATCGAGATTTGGGCAACTGGGTCAGTGAAGCAGAAAATGAAAGTCAACCTTACGTCCGACTTTTGATCGGTTGTAACCTAGAAGATGTGTGCATATCGCTCGATAGAAAGCGCATAAAAACCCAGCTGAAAGAAACGCTCAAGCAAGAACGTGAGGATTTAAAGAACCTGTTCAAACCGCGTAAGACCGAAGAAAAAGACGCTGGACAGGGAAGTTTTGAATTGCTCTGGCCAGAAACTACGGACAGTCTTAAGGTGCAAAGCTTGCGATAAAGTCCGCACGATGGGCTTTCGAAGCTTTTTCTAACGCGATTCTAACAATCAATCGCGTGTACAATCCGGAGGAAAAATGAACCGCTAAGTGGTCCTCCGTGAGCTCCGGCTGCTTCGCCCACAACAGCTTTAACATCCATCCGATCGCTTTCTGTAATATCTCCGGAGCATCTGCCGCAGCTACCGGGCAATACGCGAGCGTTTCTTCGTATTTGCCCTCGATGATGAACTGTAAAGTAGCCACTACCGCAGTACGTTTTTTCCAGACCGAATCATCGTCTAAAAACTCCAATAATACAGACGTATCTGAGGTATCGATCGCATGTCGTCCAAAGAGCTTATACGCGCAGGTATCCACAAGATCCCAATTATTAATCCCCTCAAAATGCGCCACTAGAAACGCATGCCAATCCTGACGATTCGCCCGCTCTACGTGGTAGCGTAAAAGCAGAGCAAACAGCGCCGTGTGACGTACTTCGTGGCACGGATGAACGAGTCCGCTCGCGAGAACCTCCTTGGTCCAGCCCATGCCTTCTTTTTTCGCCACGGCGCGGCGGTCAGGCACCATGACCCCCACGAAAAGGTCCCCTTCTGCATAACCGCCTTCAAAGGTTTGGAAATACCGAGAAAAATCGCTCACCCTATCGGGTTGGATCAGCGGCTCAAGTGCCTGAAATATAGGATGCTTTCGATCCAAATCTTACATGTGCTTTTCAAACACACCGTCCAAGGTCTGCTGAGCGAGCGGGTGGTAGGATTTGCGTGCGTCCATGTAAATGCTCTTTGCCCAATCCTGACGCGCAGCATCGCCTTCCAACATGCTCTGATACATCGGCACAATAAATTTGCGACGTCCCACCGAACGGAGGAATGTGTTGACCGTACCTTCAAAAATCGCGGTGTCGTAGCCGTTGTATGAGGTACGAAGCACTGCCGTAAACCAAGCAGCGATGATTTCTGGATTCGGTGAACCTGAAAATCCATAGTTGGCATCCGCAAGAGCGTAGTGTTCTACCGTAGCACCACCCGCTTCCAAACCGCGGATGTAGCGCAACCATTCGTGGGTCGACCAGCGCATGGTTTCTGACTGATCCAAATACACGAGGGATTTCACATTTTCAGCCTCTGGGGCCACACTGAGCATCATTTTCACACCTTCGTCCACCATTACGAATCTGTTCGAGATCGGCAACGGACAGTTCGCAGGAAGGCCCTTTTCGTAGACCCATTCCTCCACGCCTATGCTCTTCCATTCTTCCGCAGTCATTTCCCGCGCCAATTCTTGCAAGAACACTTCCGTAACCATGGTCTTGAACTTATAGCGATCGAAATACGATTTCAAAAATGCGTCCCAACGTTCGCGGCCTAGCGTGTTCTCACACAATTTCAGGAAGTGAAAACCCTTGTCGTACGCAATCACATTCACGCCATCGTCTGGATTTCTGCCGGCCAAATCTTGCTTCATGCACGTTGCATCGGGGTCGTTCTCCATCATTTCTGCAACGCCGCCGATCAGATCGTCGTAGCTTAGGGCTTCGAGCATGTCAGCATAATCGGCGCCATAGAGACGCTCCATGATGCGCATTTCAAAATATACTGTGAAGCCTTCATTGATCCAGAAGTCGTTCCAAGTTGCGTTGGTTACCAAATTTCCGCTCCAGCTGTGCGCCAGCTCATGGGCGATCAAACTCACCAAACTGCGATCGCCTACCACTACTGTGGGTGTTAGGAACGTCAATCGTGGATTTTCCATACCTCCAAACGGGAAACTTGGCGGCAGCACCAGCATGTCGTAGCGTCCCCAGTAGTAGGGTCCGTACAGCTCTTCGGCTTGGGTGATCATGTCTTCTGTTCTCGAGAACTCAAACGCGGCGTTGCGCACCATTTCTGGCTCGGCATATACGCCACTGCGCTCGCCCAGTGAGATGAATTCGAGGTCACC
>CATITW010000208.1 GCA_949547975.1 Cryomorphaceae bacterium
ACTTGAACTTTTTCAGCTTCTCCGTTTGGATTTGCAGTGAAATAGGTCAATTCTGACCCTTTACTACCCTGACTTACATCATATTCACGATCGCGCGTAATGCTCTGTACAGCGAAACGTTTTACGTAACTCACCTTAGTTACGCCGTCCTGGTATATGGTATTGTACACCGTGCGCTGATCGCCTTTTTTCCAAACGGCAACATGAATGATGTCCTTTCCGAAAAAGGCCTTGTCTTTTACTTTGCTGACGCTGTATTTACCATCACGGCGGAAGACGATGATGTCGTCGATGTCGGAACAATCCGCAACGTACTCGTCTTTCTTCATGCCTGTACCTACAAAACCTTCTTCTTTGTTGACGTACAGTTTCTGATTTCGGATGACCACCTTAGAAGCTTCCACACTATCGAACGTAGCGATTTCTGTTTTACGCTCACGACCCTTACCAAACTTCTCTTTGAGGTCCTTGAAGTAGTCGATCGCAAAGTCTACAATATGCTCGATATCGTGCTTAACCTGTTCGATCTTCCCTTCAATCTCTAAGATCTTGTCGTTCGCTTTGTCGCTATCAAACTTAGAAATACGTTTGATTTTTATCTCTGTGAGGCGCGCAATATCCTCGTCTGTCACCTCACGCATGAGGTGTCCTATATGCGGTTGCAATCCTTTACGGATGAACTCGATCACTTGTTCCCAGGTCTCGGCCTCCTCAATGTCACGGTAGATTTTCTCTTCAATGAAGATGCGTTCCAATGATGCAAAATGCCACTGCTGCTGTAATTCGTTCAGCTTAATTTCAAGCTCCGTCTGTAATATTCCTTTCGTGGCTTCCGTGCTTCGCTTAAGAATATCCGGTACGCCTATAAATAATGGGGTATCCTCGTGAATACTACACGAAAGTGGGGCTATGCTCACCTCACAATTCGTAAACGCATACAGCGCATCTATGGTCTTATCTGGAGAAATACCCGCTGGAAGATGCACGAGAATCTCTACGTTCTCAGCGGTATTGTCCTCTATTTTTCTGATTTTGATCTTCCCCTTGTCATTCGCTTTGAGAATGGAATCGATCAAACTTTGCGTAGTCGTACTGAACGGAATTTCAGTAATGACCAGCGTCTTCTTATCTAACTGTGAAATTTTGGCACGTACGCGAACACGTGATCCTCGAACACCATCGCTGTAGTTCGAGAAATCTGCCATCCCTCCCGTCGGGAAATCTGGGACCAATTTAAACGGCTTACCCTGTAGCACCTTCACCGAGGCATCTACGAGCTCGATGAAGTTGTGGGGCAAAATCTTAGTGCTCAGACCTACCGCGATACCCTCAACGCCCATAGCGAGGAGCATCGGAAATTTCATAGGCAGATGCAACGGCTCATTCGCACGACCGTCATAACTCAGCTGCCATTCTGTTACTTTCGGACTGTAGGCTACGTGCAACGCAAACTTGGTCAAACGAGCTTCGATGTAACGCGGTGCTGCCGCACCATCACCCGTTAGAATATTCCCCCAGTTCCCTTGACAATCGATCAGCAAATCTTTTTGCCCCATCTGAACGAGTGCATCGCCGATCGAAGCATCACCGTGCGGGTGGAAGCGCATCGTTTGACCGATGATGTTTGCTACCTTATGGAAGCGCCCATCATCCATGTCTTTCATGGCGTGCAACAGACGTCTTTGTACAGGCTTTAGTCCATCGTTAAGTGCCGGAACAGCGCGTTCGAGAATCACATAAGAGGCATAGTCCAGGAAGTAGTCTTCATACATCCCTGAAACGCGAGTGATGCGTGTCCCCTCCTCATGCACCGGTTCCGGCTGCATTTCTGGATCTAAATGTTCTTCTTTTGGGTCGAGATCTTCACTCATCAGTTCAAGAGTTCTTCTTCAATATTCTTTTCTACACGCAGGTTATCTATAATAAACTCCTGTCTTGTCGGGGTGTTCTTACCCATGTAGAAATTCAGCAAATCTTCTGAACGGTAGTCTTTCCCGATCATCACCGGTTCCAAGCGGATATCTTTGCCTATAAAATGTTTGAATTCATCGGGTGATATTTCACCAAGTCCCTTAAATCGGGTAATCTCCGGTTTGGGGCCTAAATCTGAAATCGCATCGTTCTTCTCCTCGGGAGTATAGCAATAGCGCGTTTCCTTTTTATTACGAACACGGAAAAGCGGCGTTTGTAGGATGTACAAATGCCCTTCTTTGACCAATTCTGGAAAGAACTGTAAAAAGAACGTGATGAGCAACAAACGTATGTGCATACCATCAACATCCGCATCCGTTGCGATCACCACATTATTGTAGCGCAAATCATCCAACCCGTCCTCGATGTTCAAGGCTGCCTGAAGTAGGTTAAACTCTTCATTTTCGTATACCACTTTCTTGGTGAGTCCAAAAGAGTTCAACGGCTTCCCTTTCAGAGAAAATACCGCCTGCGTATTGACATCGCGGCTCTTGGTGATCGAACCAGAAGCACTATCACCCTCCGTAATAAACAAGGTAGTCTCTAGTCTTCTATCGCCCTTAGGACTTGCCTTAGCGTCATTTAAATGTGCTCGGCAGTCTCTTAATTTCTTGTTGTGTAAGCTTGCTTTCTTAGCACGCTCTCTTGCGAGTTTACGGATCCCCTGAAGGTCTTTACGTTCGCGCTCTGCACGTTGGATTTTTTTCAGAATGGCATCCGCAACGTCCGCATTTCGGTGCAAGAAATTGTCCAATTTCTCCTTCATGAAGTTCACGACATATGTACGCACATGGACTTCGCCCGGGGCCATTTCCAAAGAACCCAATTTTGTTTTGGTTTGCGATTCAAAGACCGGTTCTACCACTTTTATGGATATAGCAGAAATGATACAACTCCGAACGTCAGCAGCATCAAAATTCTTCCCGTAAAAATCGCGCATCACCGTTACGAACGCTTCACGCAACGCATTTTGGTGCGTCCCCCCTTGGGTAGTATGCTGGCCATTAACAAAAGAGTAGTATTGTTCACCTTGCATACGCTCATTGTGAGTAAACGCAACTTCGATATCCTCGCCTTTAAGGTGTACGATATCGTGAAGGGTATTCCCATCGAGGTTGTCTTGGAGCAAGTCCTTAAGACCGTTCTCAGAGTAGAATTTCTCACCGTTTAAATACAAGGTTAAACCCGGATTCAAGTAGGCATAATTCCACAACATCTTTTCTACATACTCCATCATGAAGCGGTAGTTCAAGAAGATCTCTGGATCAGGACGGAAAGAAATCTTTGTTCCCTTGCGCTGTGAAGAGTCTGTGATGGGATCGTCCTCGATCAATTTCCCAAAGTGGAAGGCCGCTCTTTTGGTCTTACCGTCTCGGTAGGCTTGTACGATAAATTCCGTGGAAAGGGCATTCACTGCTTTCGCACCTACCCCGTTCAATCCTACGGATTTTTTAAAGGCTTTGCTGTCGTATTTAGCTCCGGTGTTGATTTTCGAAACTACATCGACCACCTTTCCTAAAGGTATACCACGTCCATAGTCACGAACAACGACCTGGCCGTCGGCGATTTTAATTTCAATCGTCTTACCCGCACCCATGACGAATTCGTCGATGGAGTTGTCGAGCACTTCTTTGAGCAGGATGTAAATACCGTCATCCGGACTTTTACCATCGCCCAATTTCCCGATGTACATACCAGGGCGTAAGCGGATGTGTTCGTCCCACTCTAAGGACCGAATATTATCCTCGGTATAATTGGATTCTTGTGCCATAAGTTGTTGAAATCAGAAAGATTCTAATTTAGAAAGGCACAGCAGAGAAACAAAGGTTCGCCCTAGGTTTCTATACACACGTTTTACACATTGAAACGGAAGTGCATCACATCACCATCTTGGACGATGTACTCCTTACCCTCTACACGCATTTTACCCGCTTCTTTCACAGCTGCTTCACTGCCCAATTCATTGAAATCCGCATAAGCGATGACCTCTGCACGAATGAAACCCTTCTCAAAATCGGTATGGATTACACCTGCTGCTTGAGGCGCCGTAAACTCACGTTTGATCGTCCAAGCACGAACCTCTTTTTCACCCGCAGTAAAGTACGTTTGTAGTTCCAAAAGGTCATACGCTGCACGAATCACACGGTTCACACCGGCATCTTCAAGCCCCAACTCCTCTAGGAACATTTGCTTTTCATCATAGGTCTCAAGATCAGCAATATCACTCTCCGTGCTTACTGCAATGTGCAAACAACCCGCGCCTTCTGCCGCCGCCATTTCACGAACACGATCCACATGCGCATTACCGGTCTTGGCAGCACCTTCGTCTACATTACACAAGTACAATACCGGTTTATCGGTAAGCAGTTGCATCTCACGAACTAGGTCGTTCTCACGTTCACTGCGCTCGAAACCACGCACATTCTTTCCTTCCATGATGTAGGCAATAAGACGCTCCAAAGTTTCCACATTGAGTTTGGCTTCCTTTTCACCGCTTTTCGCCATTTTCTTGGCTTTATCGAGACGCTTTTCAACGGTGTCCAAGTCTTTCAACTGTAATTCCGTATCAATCGTTTCTTTATCGCGGATAGGATCTACAGAACCGTCAACGTGTGTCACGTTCTCATTTTCGAAACAACGAAGGACATGAATGATGGCATTGGTCTCGCGAATGTTTCCTAAAAATTGGTTTCCGAGACCTTCCCCTTTCGAGGCGCCACGTACCAAACCTGCGATGTCAACAATCTCGACATTTGCTGGCTGAACCTTCTGAGGATTAACGAGTTCCGACAAGCGTTCTAAACGAGCATCAGGAACAGTCACCTGCCCAACATTGGGTTCAATAGTACAGAACGGATAGTTCGCTGCTTGCGCCTTAGCGCTTGAAAGACAGTTAAACAATGTACTTTTTCCGACGTTCGGCAAACCGACAATACCACACTTCATAATCTTCGTATTAAGGCGGCAAAGATAATTCTATTCTTTGTTAGCAACGTGTGTATATATGTGAGAAGTTTAAAATGTGCGCTCGCCGTATTTATCCGTAATTTTGACCCAATTAAAGCAACAGAATAAAGCTCATGTCACAACAAGACCTACAAGCCGTCGTATCACAGGTACGCAGAGATATCGTTCGAATGGTTCACGCCGTAAACTCTGGTCACCCAGGCGGATCTTTGGGATGTGCAGAATACCTCGTTTCGCTCTACTTTGAGCACATGAATCACAACGCCAAGGAATTTTCCATGGACGGTGTCGGAGAAGATCTATTCTTCTTGTCGAACGGCCACATTTCTCCAGTGATGTATTCCGTGCTCGCTCGTGCTGGTTACTTCCCAGTGCAAGAATTGGCAACTTTCAGAAAACTCAATACGCGTCTTCAAGGTCACCCTACCACCCACGAAGGTCTTGATGGGATCCGTATTGCTTCGGGCTCACTTGGCCAAGGTCTTAGCGTTGCCATCGGAGCAGCGGAGGCTAAAAAACTAAACAAGGATGACTCTTTCGTCTTCACCCTTCACGGTGACGGCGAATTGCAAGAAGGACAAATTTGGGAAGCTGCTATGTACGCTTCTGCTAAAAAAATCGATCGCCTCATTGCCGCAGTTGACGTGAACGAAAAACAAATCGACGGTACCACAGACCACGTACTTGCCATGGGCTCTTTGAAAGCTAAATGGGAAGCCTTCGGTTGGGACGTGATTGAAGTAGCAGGTGGAAATGATCTTACTGCGATCAGCGCGGCGATCACGGAAGCGAAATCTAAAGCCGGTCACGGAAAGCCTGTTTGTCTCTTGCTTAAAACTGAGATGGGAAATGGTGTAGACTTCATGATGGGTACGCACAAATGGCACGGTGTCGCTCCGAACGATGAGCAACTCGAAGCTGCACTAGCGCAGAATCCAGAAACGTTAGGAGACTACTAAGTCGACACTTGTAAGCCTTGAGAACATACACCGCCATACTCGCTTTCTTCCTCTCCTGGAGTGTCTTCGGACAACCCCAGAAGCAGGTAGAAAAAAAGGCGCCGTTAACGCGAATCCTATTCGTATTCGACGGGAGTCAAAGCATGTATGGACGTTGGGAAAGCGGTGCTAAAATTGATGTAGCACAGCGTTTGATGGGGCAAATGCTCGACAGCTTGCAGGGCATTCAAAATGCAACAAATTTCGAATTGGCATTGCGGGTATACGGGCATCAAAAACCAGTGCCACCACAGGACTGTTCCGATACACGTCTCGAAGTCCCTTTTAGTAAGGGAAACATCTACCGAATCAAGCGCGTCCTGAAGACCATCAAGCCCAAAGGGACTACGCCCATCGCAGGGTCCTTGATGAAGGCAGCGGATGATTTCCCGCCCTGTGAAGATTGTCGAAACATTGTTATTCTTATCACTGACGGTGTGGAAGCTTGTGATGGAGATCCTTGCGTGGTATCAAGAAGACTGCAGAAAAAAGGCATCATTCTCAAACCCTTTGTAATTGGAATTGGTATCGACGAAAGCTTTAAAAACAGCTTCGAATGCGTGGGTACCTACTTCGATGCGTCTGATGAAAATACGTTTAAAAACGTCCTTGGCGTGGTCATCTCGCAAGCCTTGGACAATACCACAGCTCAAATCAACTTGCTCGATCATCGCGGCAAGCCGACGGAAACGAATGTACCTATTCTTCTATACGACCATACCAGCGGCAAAGTAAAAGAGAGTATAGTACATACCTTGAACTATAAAGGACAGCCAGATACGCTCATTTTAGATCCACTAGTGGTCTACGATATGGAGGTACACACCGTTCCTCCCGTTCGTGTAGATAGCATCGTCATTTACCCCGGAACACACACCCACATCGGCGCTAATACTCCACAAGGCGATCTAGAGTTAAGAGCTTCTCCTCGCTCGTCTCAAGATGTGCGTTGTATTGTCAAGCCAGCGGGACGCGAAGAAATTCTACACGTTCAAGACTTCGGGACCACTCAACGTTATTTGAGCGGTACGTATGATTTGGAGATTCTTACGCTTCCACGCATCGTTCAGAAAAACGTCCACATCAAGGCAAGTGCTACGACGACCATTGCCGTAGCTCCACCGGGCATGGTGACTATTCAGGCGGGTGTTAGCGGATTCGGTGCGATTTTCATCGAACGCGAATCGGGCTACGAGTGGGTCATCGACCTAAGCACGAGTAGTGAACGTCAAGTGTTCCAACTCCAGCCGGGAAAATATAAAGTCGTCTTCCGCAGCAAATTTGCACAAGAAACCGCATACAGTAAAAGCAAAGAATTTAGAGTGAGCCCAGGCTCATCAACCATAGTGAAAATCAATTAGAATGAAAAAGTACACAGATTCAGGAAGTAAAGACACGCGTTCAGGATTCGGTGCTGGTCTAGAAGTTTTAGGACAGACGAATGAAAACGTAGTAGCACTTTGTGCTGACCTTACCGGTTCATTAAAAATGAACGCCTTCGAGGATCAAAATCCAGATCGTTTTTTCCAGATCGGTATTGCTGAGGCAAACATGATGGGGATTGCTGCTGGTCTTACAATCGGTGGTAAAATTCCGTTCACTGGAACGTTCGCAAACTTTTCTACGGGTCGCGTGTACGATCAAATTCGTCAAAGCATTGCCTACTCCGGTAAAAATGTAAAAATCTGTGCTTCACACGCGGGACTTACTCTTGGAGAGGACGGCGCAACGCACCAGATACTTGAAGATATCGGTTTGATGAAAATGTTGCCACACATGGTCGTTATCAATCCGTGTGATTACAACCAAACCAAAGCGGCAACTATTGCAATCGCAGAATACGAAGGACCTGTATACCTTCGCTTCGGTCGTCCAAAAGTGGCTAATTTCACACCTGCCGACTCAAAATTCGTGATCGGTCAAGCTGATGTTTTGACTGAAGGTACTGATGTAACCATCATTGCAACAGGTCACCTAGTTTGGGAAGCGATACAAGCCGCAGAAGCCCTCGAACAAGCAGGCATTAGCGCAGAAGTATTGAATATGGCTACCATCAAACCGTTGGATGAAAAAGCCATCCTTGCTTCGGTTGCAAAAACAGGTTGTGTCGTAACCGCAGAGGAGCACAACCGCTTCGGAGGTCTCGGAGAAAGTGTTGCACAAACGCTCACCACGAACCACCCAGTACCTCAAGAGTTCGTGGCTGTTAATGACAGCTTCGGAGAGAGCGGTACTCCAGCTCAACTGATGGAAAAGTATGGACTTAATGCAGCAGCCATCGAAGCTGCAGCGAAAAAAGTGATCGCTAGAAAATAAGCGTATTTCACATCCGCAGTTAAACCTTTTGTACCTTCTCCTACTCTATACTATAGAATGAAGGACAACACGAACATAGAACGCCTTCTATTGCAACAGCAGTGGGAGGCTTCTTTTTTTCAGATCGTTGAGCAATACAGCGAACGGCTGATGGTTTGTGCCCTACAAATCTTAAAAGATCCCGTTGCAGCTGAAGATGCGTTGCAAGAGGCCTTGATTAATATTTGGAAAAATCTGCACCACTTTAAAGGCGATTCAAAGCCCTATACTTGGTGCTATTCTATCGTCAGAAACAGCGCATTAAATGAATTGCGCAAAGCCCATCGGCAACCCTCTTCTGGGTACGACTCCGATGTTCTCGAGATATTAGCCGGTGCGCAAACCACTTCCCTTGCGTGGGATTCAGATCAAATAGAACAAGAACTATTAAAGGTTTTGAAAGATCTCCCTGAGAAGCAACGAATGGTGTTCGAGATGCGCTATTACCAGGAACTTTCATTCAAAGAAATCCATGAAATCACTGGAATCTCTGAGGGTGGACTAAAAGCCAATTTCCACCAC
>CATITW010000209.1 GCA_949547975.1 Cryomorphaceae bacterium
ACCATGCCTTCAGAAAAGTGGTCTACGAAAGTCATTCCATTTGCGGCTAATTCCTCCATAGGAGAAGTGATTTTCATAACGCCACTGAGAATAAACGCCACGGCTAACAAACCTTGTGCTACCCATAGGGCAATGTGGATTCCTTTTGATGATTTCATGTCTTAACGTGTTTAGATGAGGGCTCAAAAGTCTTTGCACTTGCCCCTTAGCTTCCAGGTAGTTTTTCCCCTTTGGAGGACAATTCAGCAAGCTTCTGGATTCGATTGTTTCGAGTTTTATCGGTCTTAGCAAGTTTAATCCAGCGTAGGACAAATCTTTTGCTCGAAGGGTTTAATGCTTCAAAAAATTGGGAAGCTCCTTCAAGTTTAGAAAGTGCCTCCGAAACATCTTCAGGGACCACCAGATTGTCTACGTCGTCCATGAAATGCCAAAGGCCGTTTGACTTTGAGTCCGCTATACTTCGAAGACCCGATTCGTGCATTTGACCTTCCTCTATGAGCCTTGCGGCACGCTCCTTATAGGTTTTTGCCCAATGCTGTACTTTTCGTTGGGCTATTAACTGCATTGTTCTAGAATCATCGAGCTTTCGTCGAATGCCGTCGATCCAGCCAAAACACAGCAATTCATCAAGCACCTGCGAAACGGAGACATATTTCTCAGGCTCACTTTTTTTATAAGTCACCAGCCACACGCTTTCACCTTGCGCATGATTTTTCATCAACCAAGATCTCAGCTCTTCCTGTGAAGTGACCTCTACTTTCTCGAAGTTGTCTGTTTGGATCATGGCGTTAAATTACACTAAAGGTAGGCAGATAGCTCATGGATGGGAATAGGAATTATAAGCTTTGTTGACCTGTCGTTACTCTTTATTCAGTGCTTCGATCCTTTCTTTATGGTAGTCGTTGCCACTCAGTTCAAACGCCTTTTTCAAGTATTTTAAAGCGTTCTCTTTGTCGTTTTGAGATTCATAATATTCCGCCATCGAATCATAGGCATTCGCATTATTCGGATTTTTCTTGATGTTCATTTCAAAAAACATAAACGCCTTTTCAGGTTGTCCCATTTGCATATTCATATAGCCATATCCGTTTAACATTTCGTCGACCATTGGCGCTGTGGGAACACCAAAATGCTCGGTATAGATGCGTTCCTGCTCCTTTAAAAGCGTGACCAATTCTTCTACAGGGGTTTCGGGATTGTTATATTTTTGAGGAGATTTGAATTGATACCAATCAAAAAGAAAAATCAACCCATCTCTCATAGATGGTAGTGGCACTGTACCGTGCAAATCTTCGGGGTACGCTTTCCATGCAAAATTCAACTGATTTTGATTCTCGGCTAATCGGGCGAACTCAACAATCGAACGTGCTGGCAATGAGAATTCTGAAGAGTCGCTCATCACATTGTCCATCGTAACACTTTCATCTTGCATGTTTAACATCTCCGCGGCAAGCGAGACAAAAAGCGATTTCCCTTCGTAGTCTTCGGTTTGAAATTTTTCTTTGGCTTGCTTCAATAATTTCTGATTGTCCCAATCCAAAGTCGGATCTATGGCGATGTAATTTTGAAAGAGGTGTGCATGGTTAACGAGCATATTTATAGCAAACTGACCCGCGTGAGAATGACCGATCAACGTACGGTAGGCTATGGTTGGGTACGTGCTGTCAATATGTGGAATGAGTTCCTCCTCAATAAATCTAGTAAAGGTCTCTGCACCTCCCGTTTCATAATGAAATGCGCTACCGCGTCTCGTTTTCATCTCAGAGGTAGTTAGATCTCTGGTTCGATTCTCGCGATTGGAGACCCCTACAAGAATCATGTGCGGTAGGTAGTGCCCCCAATAATTTCCATAAACCGCTTCCAATGTGCTTTCTAACGAAAATCCATCCATTAGATAAACTACTGCATATTTTTCATCATTACCCGGCTGATAATTATCCGGTAACCTCACCCAAAAGTCACGACTTTCTTTTAAGGTATTGGAAAATAGGGAATCGACTGTTCTTTTTTGAAATCCCTCTGTAGCGAACGGATTTGTCTGTGCAGTTGCCGTTGGACTTGCCATTAAAACGGATCCGGCAAATGCGAGTAGGTAGATGAAATGTTTCATGAATGTGTGTTCAAGGGGTTAGAGGTGGGGGCGGCGCATTGCGTCTTCTTCGTGTTGAGCAATGGGCTGAATGAGTTTAGGTTGAAAAGGTACGTAAAAGGACGATGCGTGCGAATAGGAGTTATATATCGTGTTACCGCCCTCGTTCAGGGTTTGTAATCTTGCCTTCCAATTATCGACATGATTTCTACCGAATCATTTTCAATTCTGAAGTAAATGGCGTCCACCCCCGAAACGCATCTTCTGTATCCACTTGCGATGTAGGATACATCTTCGAATGAATAGGGACGCTGGGCTATTTCTTCAAACCTATCGAAGAAGGCAGCAAAGTACTTTTCAGCGCTTGCTTCTCCGAAGTTCCTAGTGCCATATTCATGAATTCTTATAAGGTCTTCTTTAGCAAGTACACTGAGCTTATAATTAGCCATTTATTCGGCGTTTGCTTTCGGCTAGAATTTCTGCTGCCGATTCATTCGTAAAACCGGATTTTTCTGCCAAGGCCAATTTCATTCTAATGAACTCCACTTCTTTGGCACTTTCGCGTGCCTTTCTAATAAGATCATTGATAATCTCGCTTTTACTTGAGTACTCCTTAGACTCAACTAAACTGTTCAGCCATTCATTGTTTGGCTCCGTGAATGATATGCTTTGACGACTCATATAGACTGCTTTGATGTAAAAGTACACCAAAATCGCACCAATGGCAAATGAGGGCTAACGTCCCGTGTATAGTGCGTGTCCCGCAGGGCATGCATTATAGCCGTTGTTGTGCGGTCGGCTTTTTTATTTTTTTCAACTTCATCATTTAACAGCAACTTGTCCCTTGTTGGATTGGAGGACATTTTACTGTTCCG
>CATITW010000210.1 GCA_949547975.1 Cryomorphaceae bacterium
AAGATGTGCGCATCTTCATAAATGGTACGATCTTGAATCACGTTCAAACCTTCTTCGCGTACCTGCGTTACTTGTTCAAAGCGTGAGCGAAGGAAATAGATCTGAAGATTGAAGCTCCAGCGTTGCATCTCTTCGTAAAAGTCGTCGAGGTACGGGTTGTCGTCCACATCTTCAAAATGGGGTTGGTAATTATAATGCTTTGCTAGCAAGCTAGTTAAAGTGGTTTTTCCCGAGCCGATATTTCCTGCAATCGCTATGTGCATGAGCTGTATTTTTGTAGCTGCAAAATAATAAAAAGAGCGAAGGAAGAATGACTATTGATCGTGTAAAATCGGAAATTCAAGAGGTTCGAGCGGAATTAATTGCCCACGATGCATTTACATGGGTAGACTCCCTAGAAAAGGCGCAGCATTTCATGGAATATCATGTTTGGGCGGTTTGGGACTTTATGGTTTTGTTGAAAGGACTTCAGCGCGAATTAACGTGTACAGATACCTACTGGGTTCCCAAAGGAAACGCAGCAGTCCGCAGACTGATCAATGAGATCGTTTGGGGTGAAGAAAGCGATGAGGACCGAGACGGAAGAGCGATGAGCCATTTCGAAATGTACCTCGAAGCGATGCAAGAAGCAGGCGCTGAAACGCAACCGATCCGAAACTTCATCCTCGACCTACAAAACGGTGTAGACCCGAAGGTTGCACTGGCAAAAAGCAAAGCACCCGTAGGCGCTAAAAAGTTTGTCTTAAGTACGCTTGAGGTCGTGGAACGCGGACAGCCCCACGAGATGGCAGCGGTATTCACATTCGGTCGCGAAGATTTGATTCCTGACATGTTCATGGAGATAGTCGCCGGACTAAAAACCCAGTTCCCAGATAAGCTTGGAAAATTCACGTACTATTTAGAACGTCACATCGAGGTAGACGGCGATGTACATGGCCATCTTGCTGAGCAAATGGTAGAACAGCTTTGTGCGGAGGATGAAAACAAATGGCTCGTTGCTCGAGACGCGTCGCTAACGGCTTTACAGGCGAGAATAGAGCTTTGGACAAAGGTGTTAGCCTCGTTTAGATCGCTTCATTTAGCGTAAGGAACTCTTCGATTAGCTTGCGGTGATTCGCTAAACGTGGAATTTTATTTTGTCCACCAAGCTTGCCTTTGGCTTTCAGCCATACGTGAAATAGGCGCTCTTTTGCGACTACAATCTGGAGATTATCTAAGACGAGGTTTCCCTTGCGCTTGGCGGCATAGTCTGAATTGCGCAACTGCAGCTCTTCATCGAGCACCCTTTCAAACGCCGACAAATCGGTTGGAGCTTGGTCAAATTCAATCACCCACTGGTGCGCACCGCTGCTTCCTTGGTCCATGAAAATTGGAGCAGCGTGGAAGTCGCGCGTCCGTACATTGCACCGCTTACAAGCGGCCTCTAGAGCTTCCTCCGCATTAGTAACGATGACTTCTTCACCAAACGCATTGATGAAGTGAGCTGTACGTCCGCTGACTTTGATTCGGTGAGGTGCGCGCGAAGTGAAGGTGACCGTGTCCCCTAGAATATACCGCCAGAGTCCACTATTGGTCGAAATCACTAACGCATATTCGGTGTCCAATTCTACCTGCTCAAGAGAAATCGTTCGGCTTTGTGTGCCTTTGTATTCAGACATCGGGATGAATTCATAGTAAATCCCCGAATTCAGTAATAACAGCATGCCTGCTGTACTAGGCTCATCCTGTATCGCAAAAAATCCTTCTGAGGCGTTGTAGTTTTCCATGAAGGTGACTTGATCGCCGGGCATAAGGGCGCGGAAAGTTGCCGCATACGGTGCGAAATTTACCCCACCGTGGGCAAAGAGCTCCAGGTTGGGCCAAACTTCCAACAAATGTTCCTTACCGGTGCGCTCTAATACTTTCTCAAAAAGCACCAAGAACCAGCTGCTCACTCCCCACAAGGAGGTGATGTTTTGCTCAATGACCTCGTCTAAAATGGCATCAATTTTTTCCTCCCAGTCACTCATCAAGGCCGTTCCCGGCGAAGGAGCGCTGCGGAATTCTGCCCACATCGGAATGTGTTCGATCAAAATGGCACTCAAATCCCCACTGCGGCTTTTTCCGTGCTGTTCGATCGCTGTAGAACCACCCAAGCGCAATCCTAAACCTTCAAAAATCGCCGCGTCTGGCTTATGATTGAAGTACATGGCGAGCTCATAACGACCACCGGCAAAATGACAATGCTTGATGTTTTCCTCGGATATGGGGATGAATTTCGAAACTCCAGAAGTCGTTCCCGAGCTTTTCGCGTACCAGTCCACTACTCCGGGCCATAACACGTCGGCTTCACCCGAGCGCATGCGATCAATAAACGGCAATAGATCGCCATACTCGTGCAAGGGCACTTGCTGGGCAAATTCGTTCGGGGTGATCTCGGCATGCAAGCCGTACCGCTGACCAAACTCGGTCTTAGCAGCATGATCTGCGAGCTCTTTCAGGACGCCTTTTTGAGTCTCTACAGGGTGTTCCATCGTGGCAAAAAGCTCCTCGATGTACTTCCTAAGGTTAAAGCGTATAACTTTGTTGACTAGAGAATAAAACACGACAATCTGGTTAAGGTCTAGGTGGTTTGTGTTGGATAAAAATAAGAGAAAATGCTATTCGAA
>CATITW010000211.1 GCA_949547975.1 Cryomorphaceae bacterium
CTGAGCGGCCTGCACGCTGCACAAAGCGACTCACTCCTTTCGGGGAGCCGATCTGTATCACGCAATCCACGGGCCTAAAATCCACGCCTAAATCTAGGGACGACGTACAGACCACTGCCCTCAACTTCCCGTCGTACAAAGCTTCTTCCACCCATGCGCGTACCTCTTTAGAAATCGCACTATGGTGCATCGCGAGCACACCGGCAAGTGAGGGGTCCACCTCGAGCAGTTTTTGAAACCAAATCTCCGCTTGTGCCCTAGTGTTGGTAAAGACCAGCGTGCTTTGGTTTTCGTGAATCAAAGGGACCACTTTGTCTAACAGCTTGATTCCAAGGTGACCTGCCCAAGGGAGAGTCTCTACCTCATCGGGCAAAACGGGCTCTATAATGATGTTTTTCTCGATGTTTGCGCGGATAAAGGTCGGCGCTACCGGAGGCTGCGTACCCATCAGGATGTCCATGCTTTCCTCCATATTGCCGATGGTCGCTGAGATTCCCCAAGTCTGCAACTCTGGCCTTAGCGCACGAAATTTCGTCAGAAACAGCTCGCACTGCACGGCGCGTTTACTGCCCATCAACTCGTGCCATTCGTCGATAACCACCGCTTGCAGGTTGCGAAATAGCTTTTCGTACCCCTTGTTCGAGAGCATCACATGGATACTTTCCGGGGTGGTGATCAAGATCTGTGGCAATTTCGTTTTCTGCGCCTGCTTGACTTTCTGCGTACTATCTCCAGTGCGCGTGCCAACTTCCCAGTCCGAACCCAGCTCTGCTACCGCTCTTATCGCACTTTGCTCGATCTCTTTCGCTAAGGCCCGAATGGGCGTGATCCAGATGAGCTGAGCACCTGCGGTACTGCGCTTGTCGCTCTTCGCCCGCTCCAAGCCTTCGGCGACTGCCGGTAGCAACAAGCTGTAGGTCTTACCGCTTCCAGTAGGAGCGTTCACTAAACCGCAGCCGCCCTCTATGTAGGCACTCCACGCCTGCAGCTGAAAAGGAAAAGGAGTCCAACCTTGGCCCTTAAACCACTGCCGACACCTTCCTATTGCTGCGCTAGAATTCATTTAAATATGCCCTCTAAGCGAGTTTGGAGGTCAACCAAATAAAGTCTTCCAGGAACACTGGGGCATTTTTGTTGAATGTAGGATCCTGCGGTACGCCGTTCTGGTCGAACAAGCTGCTTACATTACTTACGAGCAAACGGGTTGGGCTGATGATTGCTTCCACATAAGACATCCAGCTGCGCATCGCATGCAACGCATTCAAGCCACCGAAAGGACCGGCGCTTACCGTACAGGTAGCCATCGGTTTCTTTTTGTATTGTGCGCGGTAAAAGTCCAGCAAGTTTTTCATTGCGCCTGGCATTCCTCCGTTGTACTCCGGTGCTACTAGCAGTAATCCATCTGCCTCTTGAAGGAGCTCCCCGAGGGCATCTTTCTGTGGAAAATCCACATCGATATCAAAGTTGGGGGCGTTGTATTCACGGACGTCGATCACGTGGGCTTCTACGCCTTCTCGCTGGTTCAACTGTTCGCTTAAATAGTGTGCTACTAAAGCACTTTTGGCTCCCGTTCTAGGGCTGCCTTGAATGATTGCTATTTTCATAGTAGGGGTTGATAATACTTAAGAAACACCCCTGTTCAAAGAATGTTTCAGGTTAA
>CATITW010000212.1 GCA_949547975.1 Cryomorphaceae bacterium
CCGTATTTGAAGCGCCTGGAAACAAGAAGCCAAGCCGATTGTATCAGTTCAATCAAGCCAAATATGACAAGTTGACCCTAAAGGGATACGACTTTAAATTCTAAAAGAAAACCCGGCTCAATGAGTCGGGTTTTTTGTTGCTATTCGGCGGCGTACTCTTCCCACTTCTTGGTTTGGTAGATGTTGTCTCCAAAGAAGGTGGCCACCTTTAAAAATTGGACCGGCTCCTGATATCCGGGAACGGGCGAGAGCATCTCAAACTTGCCGTTCATAAAGATCACGGTAGGGTAGGACATCTTCCCGTTTAAAAGCGCCGCGGCCAATTCATGATACCCGCGTTTCCCCTGTTCCACGAATTTAAACGTGTTCCCTAAAATGGTGATGTCTTCCTTTTGTTCCGCATTGAACTTTACATTGTAATAGTGCTCGTTCATATATTTCGCAACCTCTGATTTTTGAAAAGTGGCCGCATCCATGCGCTTGCACCACCCGCACCAGTCGGTGTAGACGTCGATAAAAATCTTCTTGGGCTCATCTTCAGTCAGAGTAAGGGCATAAGCCTCTTCGATGCTCATCCATTGAATCTTTTCTTGCGCACCGGCAAAAGTGGTCAGCGCAAGTGCCAACAGGGTCAGTAGTTTCTTCATGCCTTAAAAATAAGAAACCCCGCACGAAAAGGGTGCAGGGTTTCCAGTGAATATGCGTTACGGCGAATGAGTTTACTCCACGCCGTGCATGAGCTTGTTGATCGGTTTACGAAGCAATGCAAGTAGGATGGCAAAACCGACGAGTACATAACCGATTGTCGAGAACGTCTCGATGTATTTGTCCAATCCTTCCGCAACAGTCAGCTTGTCTGCACCTTCTTCAGCCCCTGAAAGCGCTGCGATCGCACCAGCAAGGTAGTTGGCCATCGCAAATGAAAGGAACCAACCTCCCATCGCTGTACCAGCAATACTTTTTGGTGCCAATTTTGTCACCATCGACAACCCAATCGGGCTCACAAACAACTCACCCGTCGTGTGTAGCATGTACAAGAATACCAGGGTAAGTAAAGGAACTTGGTGTGCGTCATTCACGAACATCAAACCGACAAGCGTTACCAAGAAACCGGCACCCAACTGCAGGATACCGTAGCTAAATTTCATAGGGATAGAAGGGTTCTTGCCCATCTTACTCAGCTTGATCCACATCCAAGAGAAGATCGAACCGAAGGTGACAATGAAGAACGGGTTGAAGAACTGAGTCATCGACGCAGGCATCATCCATCCGAAGATTTCACGGTTTACGTTACGATCAGCAAAAAGCGTCAAAGAGGTACCCGCCTGCTCGAAACATGCCCAGAATACTACGTTGATTACCATCATAATAACTAGTGCAATCATGCGATCTCTCCATACTGGACCTTCTTTGATACCCGCTGTGATGAGCTGGTACGCTACATAAACGAAGATGGCAATCAGCAAGTACTGAAGGATCTGATTTTGTGAAATCAAGACATAGCTCAATGGAATCAGAAGCAAAGAACCGATGGTAATGGCTACATAATTTTTCAATCCGGCAAAGCCCTTTTTGTGGCCTTCCTCAGTAATGGTAATGTTCGGAACGTGCGCATACTTTTCGCGACCGCCCCAGAAAATGAAGAGTCCGAGCAACATACCTAGACCTGCCAGTCCGAATCCGTATTCAAAACCGTACGTTTCACCTACGAAAGCAACCACAGTGGTTGCTAGGAGTGCACCTACGTTGATACCGATATAGAAAATGGTAAATCCAGAGTCGCGACGAGGATCGTTGTCATTGTAGAGCTTACCTACGATGGTAGAGATGTTGGCTTTGAAATATCCGTTACCCACGATAAGACCACCCATACCGATCAGCATGAGGCTTTCGCGAAGACCCGTTTCGAGGCCCAACAAATCGGTTCCAGCAACCATCAAAAATTCACCGATGGCCATCAAAACGGCACCAAGGATAATGGCGTAGCGGTAGCCTAAAAACTTATCCGCCATACGACCCCCTAGAACAGGAGCAGCATAGACTAAGGCCGTGTAGGCTCCGTAAATTAAAGAAGCCTGTGCATCCCCTTTCAATAGAGACTTCACAAGGAATAGGGTAAGAAGGGTACGCATCCCGTAGTAACAGAATCTTTCCCACATTTCAGACATAAAAAGCGTCCACAACGCTGGTGGGTGCTTCATCGATTGATCACTCATATTAGTAGTGTTTTTTTGTGTTTAGCAAGTATACATTAATTATTGAATCGCTCAGTGGTACGGCGATTAAAGGTTTTCTGCAATGAATCTCGTCATCATACGGTAGAGATGCATGCGGGTATTGCCGCCGTAAATCCCGTGGTTGCGATCTGGGTAAGCAAACCATTCAAAGTCCTTATCGGCTTGAACTAAGGCTTCAACCATGCGCATCGAGTTTTGAACGTGCACGTTATCATCGCCAGTACCGTGAATCAGTAAATAGTTACCTTCTAGACCGTCCACATGCGAGAGCGGGCTATCGGCGTCATATCCATCACCGTTATCCGCTGGAAGCCCCATGTAGCGCTCCGTATATACATTATCATAAAAGCGCCAATTCGTTACTGGAGCCACCGCAATAGCCATTTTAAATACCTCCGGCGATTGGAACAAACAGTTCGATGCCATGTAACCTCCATAGCTCCAACCGAAAATCCCAATGCGCTCACCATCGATATAAGGGCGCTTGGCCAATTCTAGTGCCGCCTCAGTTTGGTCGCTGGTTTCGAGCTTGCCCATCTGACGGTACGTAGACTTTTTAAACGCCTCACTGCGACCGTCCGTTCCGCGGCTGTCTACACTTACGACAATAATATCTTGCTCATTCGCGAGCATTTGAAACCACATCCCGTTGAAGGCATCGTAGCTGTTTTCTACAGTTTGACGGCCAGGCCCACCGTACACAAACATGAACATCGGGTAGCTCTTGCTCTCGTCAAAATCGACCGGTTTAATCATCCATGCGTTCAGCGCGCCGCCACTTGGCGTTTCTACTTGGAAAAATTCTTTCGGAGTATAAGTAAACTTCTCTAGTGCTTTCTCCGCACGCGGATTCGTCTTAAGTACACGAACTTCGTCGCCGCTGTTATCGCGCAATGTTACGGTTGTAGGCACACCTTCGGCACTGTAGGTATCGATAAACAAACTCATGTCTTTGGTGAAGGTCGCATTGTGCGTTCCCTGAAGTGTCGCCAATGATTTTTTTCCGCGACCGCTGAGACTGATGCTGTAAATGTTTCGCTCGATCGCTGAACGTTCCGAGCTCTGGTAGTACAAGCGTTTTTTAGCATCGATACCATAAAACTTGGTGACGTTAAATGCGCCTTTGGTGATTTGACGCTTGATTTCACCTTCTTTATTTAAGTGGTAGAGGTGGTTCCATCCGTCGCGATCGCTGAGCATGATAAAGCTTCCGTCCGCTAAAAAGTGCAATTCGTCACTGATTTCTAGGTATTTCTCGTCCGTCTCGTGATAGATCAGTCCTTCTTCGCCGGAAGGGGCGTCTACCGCATAGAGTTTCAGGTCATTTTGCAAACGATTCATTGACGAAATCACCCACGTACGTTCATCCGACCACGTAGCGCGCGGCAGATATTCGTATCCTGCTTTTTCTAACACTCGTTTCGTTGAACCTTTTTTGCTGTCCCAGATATGAGCGGTAACTACACTGTTCGCCTCACCCGCTTTAGGATATTTGAAGGTGTAAGGATTTGGGTACAATTCGTTCCCGTAGATGTCCATATTAAAGCTGCGGACATTACTCTCGTCAAATCTCAAAAAACCGATGTAGCGCGAATCCGGAGACCACCAAAAGGCGCTAACCAGTGCAAATTCTTCTTCATACACCCAGTCCGTAGCACCGTTAATGATGTGATTGAACTTTCCATCGGTAGTGATGCGAACATGACTGTCGTTTTCAATATCGTAGCTGTAGAGATCATTGTCTAAGACATACGCCACATACAAGCCGTTAGGAGAGAAGGTCGCATAGCGTACTTTTTCTTCTCTCAATTTCTTAGCCTTCCCTTGGACTAAATCGGCCATCCAAACCACAGATCTTGAGCTATAACGGTAGATAGATTCGGTCTGGGTTTCTAAAATGGCTTTGGTTTCATCCGCGCTAAGGCTGTACTCACTAAAGTTACCGACTTCCTTGTGTGCACTAGTGCTCCAAAGTGTAGCTACTTTTTCTCCCGAAGCATAGTTGTACTTTTCAATGTTGCCGTTTTCTTGCGCCGTATAATGTGCACCGTCGTTCATCGAGCGCAGACCGCTGATGCCACTTGCGTAGAATTCATAACGCTGCCAAAGCGCACCGAGATCGATACTTTGCTGAGCGAAGGCGGCACATGTAAATGCCAACACCAAAAGTGTAGATAGGATTTTTTTCATGGAATAAATTTCTGTACCCGCTAATATAGTCAAGAATGGGGCGCAGTGCATTCCAAAGTAGTGGTAAACGCCTATTCGCTTTCCGGGGCGAGGGTGACGGTAAGTCCTTCGAGCTGTGGATGCATAAAGATTTGACAACCCAATCGGGAATTGTCTTCTACAAAAAACGCTTGATCGAGCATGTCTTCTTCATCGTCGCTTGCTTCTTTAAGCTCATGATCGCTTTCAAGGTAACAGTGGCAAGAGGCGCACATCGCCATGCCACCACAGGTGCCTTTTACAGGCAATTCGTACGATTTACAAACCTCCATCAGGTTCATATTCATATCCGTAGGGGCGACGAGTTCATGCGGGACCCCTTCACGGTCGATCACGGTAATATTAATATCAGCAGACATACGTTAAAGTGCGGTTTATTCTAAAGAGCCTACACCGCCCATGACAGTGGTGTATTTAAAAGAAAGTTTCTTGTCCGGAAATGCGCGTTTGAAGGCACTTTGAACCATGATAGTGGCTTCATGAAACCCACACAGGATCAATTTTAACTTGCCCGGATACGTATTCACATCGCCGATCGCATAGATGCCCTCTATGTTCGTTCGGTAGTC
>CATITW010000213.1 GCA_949547975.1 Cryomorphaceae bacterium
AAATAGCACATGTATTTAGAAGTCATCACACCTGAAGAGGTATTGTTTAAAGGCCAAGTAAGTAGCGTACAGTTGCCAGGAAAAGACGGATTGTTTCAAATCCTGAATGACCACGCACCACTAGTTGCTACCCTTGCTGCCGGCACCGTGAGCATTCGCGTTGCAGACGATACAAAGACGCTCGACCATTTGAGCTCACAGGTGATTCTTGACACTTCAGACGACAAGCTTTGCACCGTGAGTGTAAAGGGTGGCGTATTAGAGTGTAAGAACAATACGATCTCTGTACTAGCGAGCTAATCCTCGTAAGAAATAAACGATCCGAATCCCCGCTATCCTCAACGATAGCGGGGATTTTTTTGTGCCTATATTTGCGCCCTTAACACTATCAGAACATGAAAAAATCATTACTCACTTTAGCGCTGCTTGGTCTCTTTACCACTGCCCAAGCCCAAGAATTTGGACAGCGTAAAGGGATCCGAGGAATCGTCGCCAAAAAGAACCCCACCATAGAACTAAATGAGGTAGAGGTTAGTACTACACTGTCCAAAGAAACCTACGCAAAAGCTACGCGACAGGTTATGATCCTTACCGCGAAAGAGATTCAGGAATTGCCCGTAAATAACATTAACGAACTACTAGATTACCTCGCTGGAGTTGATATGCGCCAGCGTGGACCGCTCGATGTTCAAGGAGACCTCGGCGTTCGCGGCGGTACCTTTGACCAAACGCTAGTCCTTGTGAACGGCGTCCGAATGAACAACCCACAAACGGGCCACCACAACATGAACTTGCCGGTGCCGCTACAGATGATTGAACGCATCGAAGTAATTCAAGGCGGAGCGACGAATGCCCACGGGATAGGAGCTATGACAGGAGTAGTGAACATCGTGCTGCGCAATGCCCCTAAGAAATTCAATGCCGGATATGCAGTAACTACAGGTGCTCACGATTTGTGGAACAGCAGCTTCTATGTTGGGAAAAAGGTAGGTAAATGGGGTGTGCAGTTCGGCCAACAGTCGCAGAAAACCTCGGGCTACATTTCTAATACGGATTTTCAGAGCAGCAAGCTTTTTGTCAACCTCAAACGGGAATTCACCCTGGGTAAGGAGAAAGGAAACATCTCCCTCTTTTATGCCGAGAATCAGAAGGCTTTTGGGGCACAGAACTATTACTCTACGACCTTCCCGGATCAATTCGAGGCGACCTCTACGCGCATCTTCGGATTGAAATTGGACGAAACGATAGGGCAGTCTACAGATTTCACGTTCAATATGAACTTGGTCACCGGAACCGACCGCTTCGAACTCTATCGTGAAACCGCTGGTTTAGCTGGATTCGATGCGAGTGATGTGCAATACACAAAACTCTCAAACGGTCGCTATTACCGTGCAGCGGACAACGACACAGCGGCTAGTTGGTACAGCGGCCCCAATTTTCACCAGACCTTAGTTATTAATCAAAATATCGCTTTAACACACCGCTGGAATGTCGAGCACCAAAGCAGTATAGGATATAACCTACGCTATGATGAGATTCAGTCGAATGTTCTAGGAACTACTGGCGGTGAGGTCTATACCGTGCCGGAATGGGAGGGCTATACCATGGATAGGGGCGCTTCTACTACGGACCTTTCATTTTTCGCAGAACACAAATACACCCGGGAGCGTTTTCAAGCGACCGCCGGTGCCATGCTGAACTACCACGATGGCCCCCTATTCACCGATTCTTCGTATTTCTTTGCGCCTTCATTAGACGGTTTGTACCGTTTAACTAAAGACGCCTCGCTATATGCGACCATCAACCGGTCCATGCGTTATCCAACCTACACTGATCTGTACTACAACAGGGGAGGTGCTCAAGGCTCAATAGATCTACGTCCAGAGTCGGCTTGGAACTACGAGGTGGGGTACAAGCAAAAGTCGGGTCAGTGGTACGGAACGGCAGCGCTGTACCATAGACGTTCCAAAGATTTGATCGACTGGGTGACCTATGCAGGTGATCCAATCGCCTATGCTTCGAACATCACGCGTTTGGCCCTAACAGGGGTGGAAGGGGCTGCGCAATACACCGCTAAAAAACGTAAATCGTCTTTGCGCAGAGCGAGTGTGTCTGCAGCTTTCATGCACGGAGTTTCTCCTGAAGCGGACTATTCGAGTTTATATGCGTTAGATTATTTGCAGGCGAAATTGAATGCACGTGCTACGCAAAAATTGGGCATGGGCTTCTTTATTAATTACAGTCTTACACTTCAAGACCGCGTTGGAACGTACATGAGCGCAGGAGGAGAAGAGGTGAATTACGATCCGTTCGCTTTGGTTGATCTAAAAGTGTATTACGCTCCTGCAGGCGGAATTTTCAAACGCCAATTTCCGTTCCAGGCCTTCATCAACGTAAACAATGCGCTAGATGCAGCTTATTACGACCGTGGCAATGTCATTCAACCGGGCCGCTGGGTGAGCACTGGTATTGAGCTGCGATTCAGATAATCGCCTTAAACGATAGAGTAGAAGCCTTCCTCTAAGTGCCGAGCATTTTAGGAAGGCTTTTTTATTCCTAGTCGCGTGGAGTGTAGTCCATATAAACCGTATCTCCAGCAACAGAACCGGAGTAGTCGCTGAGTTTAAAGTAACCCGATTCTACTTCTACGCCGGAATTGAAAACAACTCCACGAGCTAAATCACCGGTACCGAATCGCAGCCAGTGCTGCAGTTGCATAGTCATTTGAAAGGACTCAGCCGGAAATTGGGTGCCTGGGTTAATCGCTTGGGTAAAGCTTTGGTTTTGATTCCCGCTATTCAGGTCTACGTTGTGAAAATTGATAGACATATAATCGCCTGTCACATCGCTTGATCCAATCCTGGGGATAACCACAACTTCGTGCTCCAATACAAACGTATCGGCATGTAAAATACGCGCACCGTTTAGAGCCCCGTCAGGAAAAGCGTACTCGAAGCCGCCAAGGGTATCTGAATAATTCTCATCGGAATACACGTGGACGTGAGACCAGCAGTCAAAACATCCTGAATGTTGTTCGTCGAACTCGAACCACCCATCCTCGTCCGTCCTT
The DNA here is from genome assembly GCA_949547975.1 of Cryomorphaceae bacterium. Next base: position 3,071 of record CATITW010000213.1, read on the forward strand.
GTCGAAGCTAAGACATCATAGCTCGAGCCTTCGTCCGTGGTATAAGTCACCTCTACATACAGCCCTTTCAAAGGCTGCTTCGAATTCAAGTCATAGACGATGTACGCACCGTCTCTTAGTTTGGTGGTCGTTAAAGAGCATGAATGAAACAGGAGGATAGTGCTTAGTGCACACAGTGATTTAGTTAGCTTGGTCATAAGG
>CATITW010000214.1 GCA_949547975.1 Cryomorphaceae bacterium
GGCTTCTTAGACAAGGAGCAGCTGAGCGCAGACGACCTGAGCTTGGAAGAGCGTCCGATCAACCAGCACTGGAGCTGGGACCGCATCTTGCGTTCGATCTTTATCAAGCAAGCGGATGTATTGCAGGGCTATTATTTCCTAAACGACCGCTACAGCGAAGAAGAAATCAAGCGCAATTTTGACTTCTACGAGCCGAAAACCGTGCATGAGAGTTCGCTAAGTCCTTGTGTTCATGCAATTTTAGCAGCACAGATCGACTACCCCGAGAAGGCGTACGAGATGTATTTAAGAACCTCGCGTTTGGACATCGACGACTACAACCGCGAAGTACACGAAGGCTTGCACATCACCTCGATGGCGGGCACGTGGATGAGCGTGGTGCAAGGATTCGGTGGGATGAAAATCATCGATAATGAGCTGCACTTTACCCCGAAGCTACCTAAGGAATGGAAAGGATTGACCTTCTCTATTCTGTGGCGTGGGGCGACGCTAAAAGCACATTTAACCGCCGATGGCATGGAGGTGACGCACATGGGCGGAGCTCAGGCAAAATTTGCAATAGACGGCGTTTGGCATGAAGCAAAGGCCTCATAAGTAGATATTTAGTAGTTTAGAAAGACGTCTCCGGGCGTCTTTTTTTGCGCCAATTTCAACCCAACAACACCACTTCGATGAAACCTATTTTGTCCATTCTTTTCGGCGCCCTCGCGCTGAGTTCTTGTTCTACTGAGGTGAAGAAACTCACCCCTTCAGTGAATGCTGCCGCATTGCCGTCGCCGTATGTGCACCAAGGAGACACCTCCGAATTTCACATTGAGGATTATACCCTAGAGCAAGGTGCGGTGCTGAGCGGACTGCCTGCCGGTGTGTACTCTTTTGAGAAGGCGCCTGGGGTGTACAGCATTTTTGGAACGCCCGATTTTACCCTCGGAACGGCACGAATCTCCTCAAGAACGGGAAGTTTTGAGGTTCCGTTTTTCCGTGGAAGCAAGCGCGCAGTGACCTTTTCGGTGAAGGGCTTTGAAGGCCAAGATGTGAAAGTCAAGGGCGAGTTCAATGCTTGGAACGCGGAGGCGAGTTTTTTGACGTGGAGCGATACGGCGTGGACCATGCCGCTGGTGGCAGAGCCGGGGGATTATGCCTATAAATTGGTGGTAGATGGCCAAGAAGTGCTGGATACCGTGTACAATACGAAGACCGTTGCGAACGGGATGGGCGGCTATAATAACGTCTTTAGCGTGCGTGCGTTAGGGGAGAAAACGCCATTGTCGGTAGCGTTCATAGCGCACGATTATCAGCAACTGATGTTTTCACCCGTACCCGAAGAGCAGGAGCTGTTAGTGCTGTGGAACAATACGCCGCTGGAGGTGAACCGTTCGCCGCTGGCAACGACCGTACAGATTCCGGAAGCAGCTAAGGGTTACGAAAAATCTTGGGTACGTGTGTACAGTGCGCGCGATGGAAAATTGGCACCGGATGTGCTGATTCCAATGAAAAATGGCGCCGTCGTAGAACAGACC
>CATITW010000215.1 GCA_949547975.1 Cryomorphaceae bacterium
CCATACGGTCTCGTTCGCTACGTGCTGCAGCCATCGCTTGATAGGCTTCCACAGCCTCGCGCTGTGCTGCTGTAGTTACAGTCGCTACGAGCTCATGCTCAGGCGCTAGGGTGACGAAAGTGGCACCGAAGAGGGTGTCAGGACGTGTGGAGAAGACCTCAATCTGCCCGTCGTGCCCATCGATGTCAAAGGCAATCGTTGCACCTACGGATTTTCCAATCCAGTTGCGCTGCGTTTCTTTCAAAGAGCTACTCCAGTCGATACGTTCCAAACCTTCTAACAGGCGGTCGGCAAATGCGGTGATGCGCATCGACCATTGCATCATTTTCTTCTGAACCACCGGATGTCCACCGCGCTCGCTTAACCCGTCTTTGACTTCATCATTCGCGAGTACGGTACCTAATGCAGGACACCAGTTCACGTTACTCTCACTGCGGTACGCCAGACGGTAGTTCAACAAAACTTCGGATTGGGCTGCGGCGTCCATGGCTTTCCACTGCGCCGGGCTGATCTCGAGCGGTTCGGTTTCAGCAGCGTTCAAACCATCGGTACCGTGCTGCTCGAGGTGAGCGATGAGCGAATGGATGTGCTTGCTCTTGCCTTCAGAATGGTCGTACCACGCATCGAACAATTGGATAAAAATCCATTGCGTCCATTTGTAATACGAAGGGTCTGTCGTTTTAAAAGAGCGCGACCAATCCAGTCCAAATCCGATGCGATCGAGCTGCTCGCGGTAGCGTGCGGTATTGATTTCTGTGGTCTTCTCTGGGTGTTGCCCGGTTTGGATGGCGTACTGCTCTGCAGGCAATCCAAAAGCATCATAGCCCATAGGATGGAGCACGTTAAAGCCTTTTTGACGTTTGTAACGTGCAAAAATATCGGAGGCGATGTACCCCAGAGGGTGTCCTACGTGGAGTCCAGCCCCAGAAGGATAGGGGAACATGTCCAACACGTAAAATTTCGGTTGGTCCTTGTCTTTACTGGCGTTGTAGGTGCCTTTGTTGGCCCAATTGGCCTGCCATTTCTGGTCGATTTCGCGGTGATTGTACTCCATGTCGTTAAAGAAGTGTTGAACGTTCGCGAAATTAGTGAATGCCGAGCAGGATTTACTATTTTCGCTCCGATGAGTTCCAAAGAGCAAAAATTTACATCTTCACGCGTTCGTTCCTCGTATGCATCCGTTGTCGTTTCCATGACCTTGGTCTTGTTTGTACTCGGCGTATTGGGAATCTTGGTCTTTTCGGCCAAGGATCTGAGCCGCACGGTTCGTGAAAATTTCACGTTCACCTTAGTGCTTGAAGAAGACATTCCTGAGGCAGAATTGCGCACCATGCTCAAATCCCAACAGCTCGCTCCTTATGCCAAACAAGCAACATTGGTGACCAAAGAAGAGGCCGCTGAAGTATTGAAGGCGGATCTCGGTGAAGACTTTGTGGCCTTTCTAGGATACAATCCTCTGAGTAATACCATCGATGTGAATCTTACGGCGGAGTTTGTGGCTGAAGGAAATTTAGACGCGCTCCGCGAGGAATTGATCGCTGCGGACTACATCACCGAAGTGCTCTACGACCGAGACCTGGTGACGCTGGTCAACGACAACATTGAGAAAATCACCTACATCCTAGCAGGCGCCGCAGCAGTCTTGTTGCTGGTTGCTTTGGCACTGATCAATTCGAGCATTCGACTGACCATTTACTCGAAGCGATTCTTACTAAAAACCATGCAACTCGTGGGCGCGACAAGCGGGTTCATCCGTCGTCCTTACCTTATCAACAGCTTAGGCTTGGGCGTGCTCTCCGCGGCACTCAGCTCCGGGATCTTGTACGGTGCACTCTACGGGTTTGCACAATATTTCCCGGCTTTTGACACTTTGTTTACGGAAGATACTTTCCTAAAAGTGGTCGGTGTGCTGCTGCTCATGGGCCTTATTGTACCGGGCGTAAGTACGGCTGTTGCGATTCGCCGCTATTTAAAATTGAGAACAAACGAATTATACTATTAGATATGGACAAGAAAGACGTATTTCTATTCGACCGCCGCAAATACGCGGTATTGATCGCCGGATTACTCATGCTCGCATTAGGTTTCGCCTTGATGATGGGCGGTGGGGCAGAGGACCCGAAAGAATTCAACCCAGAAATCTTCGATGCGCAGCGTATTGGGATTGCACCTTGGTTGCTATTTATCGGCCTCGTGTTGCCTATCGTAGCGATCATGCTGCCTAAAAAAGACGCCTAACCCAACCCCCACTTTAGTACCAAGCCATGACGCCTATTCAAGCACTGATCCTGGGGCTTATCCAGGGATTGACCGAATTTTTACCCGTAAGTTCTTCGGGACACCTCGAGATTGGAAAAGCACTGTTCGGCTTGGATCTATCGGGCAGCGAATCGCTCACTTTTGATGTGGTCGTACATGCGGGAACGGCGTTGAGTACGATCGTGGTCTTTCGTAAAGAGATCGGCCAAATCATTTCAGGCCTGCTCAAATTCAAATGGAACGACGAGACAAAATTTGCGCTCTACATTCTACTTTCCATGGTCCCGGCAGGGGTGATCGGACTTGCGTTCGAGGAAGAAATCTCTAGCCTCTTCGAGGGCCAATTACTGCTGATAGGAGCCACTCTCACCATCACTGGGCTCTTGCTCTTTTTAGCCGATCGTGCAAAAACTACAGGCAAACCTGTGGGCGCGCTCGAAGCATTCATCATCGGACTTTCTCAAGCCATCGCTATTTTGCCCGGTATTTCGCGCAGCGGTACCACCATTTCCACCTCCGTCTTGCTCGGTATCGACCGCGCGAAAGCCGCTCGATTCTCATTCCTGATGGTCTTGCCGATCATCTTAGGAAAAGCACTGCTCGACGCGAAGGACATTGTCGCCGGCGAAGCGATGGGCGCTGAAGTCAGCACATTTGCTTTACTTCTCGGCCTGCTCGCTGCATTCGTCAGCGGTATTGTCGCCTGCAACTGGATGATCGCACTGGTCAAACGCGCCAAGCTCAAATATTTCTCCTACTACTGTTTCGCCGTAGCGGTGTTGATCATCGGTAGCCAATTGTTCTTTTAGCACCCCCAACTGTAGTGACCTCCGAAGACATTATTGCGGGCCAAGTCCTGCTTGTGGATAAACCCCTGACCTGGACCAGCTTTCAAGCGGTGGCGAAAATTCGCTACACGTTGCAAAAAGAATTGGGTTTGAAAAAACTCAAGGTCGGTCACGCAGGAACTCTAGATCCCTTAGCAACGGGTTTGCTCATCATTTGTGTGGGCAAGAAAACCAAAGAAATCAGCTCCTTCATGGGGCAATCCAAGGAATATGTCGCTCAGATAAAATTTGGCGGTACCACGCCTTCCTACGATCTGGAGTCAGCGATTGACGCGACCTATGAAACCGCGCACATCACCCGTGAATTGATCGAAGAAAAGCTCCGGGATTTCAAAGGCGACATCCAGCAATACCCACCCATATTCTCTGCCTTGAAACAAGGCGGCGTGCGGGTTTATGAAAAAGCCCGCGCTGGGGAAGAGGTCATCATGGAACCTCGCAGCATTCATATCGCCGAGCTAGAAATCGTAGCGTTTGAAGGCGAGATGCTCGAACTGCGCGTGTTGTGCGGAAAAGGCACCTACATCCGCTCTCTTGCGCACGATCTAGGCAAGGCACTAGGCAGTGGTGCCCATTTAGCGGGGTTGCGCCGAACTAAAATTGGCGACTACGCGGCCGAAGGGGCGAAAACTCCGGAACAATGGTCCCAGCATTTTATCGATGTACTAAAAAAGGACGCCTAATTCCTTAAGCGCCCTTTTTGATGTGTTATGCAGTCAGATACCCCCGTGTTTAGTCGAGGTATTTGCTTTTCCACAGATTTGCGTTAAAGTTCTTCATGCGAGAGAATCCGTACAGGGCGGTCATTGCGCCAGTGGAGAAAATCATCCAGAAGAAGAAAATCACGCGAATGTGCAATATGGTGCCGGTGTCTTTCGGACCGCGCATCAGCGATTCAGGGAAGAGTAGGGCAACTGCCGCACAGAAAATAAATACCGTACGTAGCAGCGACTCAAAATCTCTAAATGGATATACGAGCGCCTTTCTTAACGGATGTAAGTCATTTCCCCACTGTGCTAAAAGGTAGTAATAGCCGCCGCCCATCGGTACCATCAGCAATGGATCCTTGTCCTTTTCTGCAAGTTTGAACATAGGTGCCGGTGCAATCATTTTGAACCCTTTGATTTCACGTCCTTGGGCTTGTTCAAAGGCTTCGATCGCCTCGATCGCTTCTACAGGGAACGGCGCTTTGAAGAGCGACGAATCTAGGAAACGTAAGCGGTAGTCGATGCACAATTTCTCGATGTCGCTAATGTGGTAGATACGCTCGGTATCTAAGGCGTCAAAGTGCAGGGTTTCTTCTGCACCGGTGGAGGCGAAGAGGTTGTGTAAGATGCGCTCGCCTTCGGACTTCTGGTCCAAGAGCTGTTGGAACCCTTCGAGCAGGTTATTGCGGTAAGAGTCGGCACTTTTTGAGCGGATGGCGGTAAGTTCTGTACGTAAATTAACTCCCATAGGGCGAGGTGTTTATAAGGTAAGAATCTTTAAAGTCGACAGCACTTGAGATGCTATGTCATGACAACAAAGTTCGAAAGTTTATTGTTCAAAGTCAATTGGTCTTTAATAAACTTGACAAAGGGGGTGCTGAAATCGTACCTTTGCTTACTAATTTTAAACATTTCAAAGCCCGTAAGCTATGAAAATGAAACTCTCCCACTTCGACTACGAGCTCCCGAAGGAACTCATAGCGCAAGAGCCGACCTTACACCGCGACGACAGCCGTTTGATGGTAGTTCACAAGGATACCGGCGAAATTGAACACAAACACTTTCACCAGGTGATCGACTATTTCGACGACGGTGATGTGATGGTGTTGAACAACACGAAAGTCTTTCCTGCCCGCATGTGGGGGAACAAAGAGAAAACAGGTGCGCGCATCGAGGTATTCCTTCTTCGCGAACTAAATTCTGAAAGCCGCCTTTGGGATGTGCTTGTGGACCCTGCTCGTAAAATCAGAATTGGAAACAAACTCTACTTCGGAGACGATGATTCTCTAGTGGCAGAGGTGATCGACAATACGACCTCTCGAGGACGTACATTGCGCTTCTTGTTCGACGGTTCGTACGAAGAATTCCGAGCGAAACTCACTGAGATGGGCGAGACTCCACTTCCAAAATACATTGATCGCGAGCCGACAAGCGAAGACGCCGAGCGTTACCAAACTATTTTTGCTAAAGTAGAAGGTGCAGTTGCCGCTCCAGTAGCTGGATTGCACTTCTCGAAGCATTTGATGAAACGTTTGGAAATCAAAGGAGTACACTTGCCGGAATTGACCCACCACGTCGGTTTAGGAACGTTCCGTCCGGTAGAAGTCGAAGATTTGAGCAAGCATAAAATGGACAGTGAGCAGTTCTTCTTGGAGCAGCCGTGTGCCGATGTTGTGAATGAAGCTTTATTAAACAAGCGTCGCGTTTGTGCGGTAGGTACCACTACGGTTCGTACGCTCGAGAGCTCGCTCACCACTGGTGGCCGCGTCACTGCGACGGAAGGTTGGACGAACAAGTTTATCTTCCCTCCGTACCAAGTGAAAGTACCAGATTCCATGATCACCAACTTCCACCCTCCAGGTTCAACGTTGCTCATGATGAACAGTGCAATGCTCGGTCACGATCTAGCGATGCATACGATTCAGGAAGCGATCAAAGAGAAATACCGTTTCTTAGCCTTCGGTGATGCAATGTTGATCATCTAAGCGGTTTTAAAAAAGAACACTCGAAACAAAAGCCCCGTTGTTTGTACTTGCAAGCGACGGGGTTTTTTTATGTCCAAAACCGGGACTGCGATTACAGCATCCGCTCAAAGGCCTGAATATACTGCTCGGCAATCTGCTCCCACCTGAAGTGTTCTTTCATCCGCTGCTGCGCCATCTCCCCCTGCTTCTTGGCCAATTCTTTCTTCGGACTCAAGCCCAGCTGCGTGGTCAATTCCTCTTCACTGTTCCATAAACCGCCCAAGCCTCCCAACACACTTGCGTTGAACGGATTGCCGTGCGCTAACACAAAACAACCGCATCCAAGCGCCTCTAAAAGTGCAGGATTTGTGCCCCCGGCGCTGTGCCCGTGAACGTAGAATTTACAGTGACTGCGTAGCGCATTCAACACCGTTTTGTCGTACAACGTGCCCGGAAAATGAATGTGATCTACCGAACTGTACGAATCCTTCAGCAGCTTTCCATAGGCGGTAGAATAATCACCCACCGCGACCAATTCTGCTCCGCTGTTTTTCGCCGCTTCTAAAATTTCATGAACGTGATTGTCCTTTTGCACCCTTCCGATGTGCAGTGCATAGGTTCCCGGAACCAGTTCCATTTCCTGTTCCTTGCTCCAAGCCTCGAGCACCTCGAGCTGTGCCTCGGACCGTTCGACAACCTCGGTACCATAGGCAATGGTCACCGTGGGTTGCTCGTATTTCTTCAAATAGGTAGCAATCTCCGGGTTGTCAGCAATTAAAAGTTTTGAACGTTTGGCAGCGCGTTTTTCCGACCAGCGCAGAAATGCAGCTAGCGGTCCGCTGTATTTGGCTCTTTGGTGCTCCAAACCGTCCATGTTGGTCACCGTTTTTTCCACGGGCCACAAAAAAGACCAAATACCAGAAGTGGTATAGCCCAATTGCAAAATCACATCAAAATGCTCCTTTTGAGCATCCCTCAAGCAGAGCAAATCATAAATGAATTGACCCGCGAGACCAAGCGTGCCCTCGGGATTGAAAATGTACCGCAGCTCAACGCCCTTGTAGTTTTCCATGCGCTCCGGATGATCGCTCGTAGTGTAGACCACCACCTGGTGACCGGCCGCAACCCACATGGGGCAAACCTGTGCTGCCATTTCTTCGAAGCCGCCATAGCGGTTGGGAATGCCACGTGAACCAAGTACTGCTATTTTCATGGTCCTAAAGGTAGGATATTAATTGGCCACGACGGAACTTAAGTAGGATACCCCTAACCTTAAATACCCCGCCTTATGAATCAAAATTTTACGGACCAGCAAGGTCCTTGGTCCCCAGAAAAACTGATGAGTTTCGTTTTGAACGGTGCCTCGCGCTACCAAAGTGTGGACGAGCTCGCCCAGCGCTTGAACAGTCATTTCATCTCCATGGAACACCTCGTGCAAGCCGATGAAGCGGCGCTGAAAAGCATCAAAGGCATCGGCCCGGTGAAGGCCAGACAAATCCTTGCGATGCTCGAGTTGCACAAGCTGTGGAACACCCCCAAAAACATGCCGAGCGCCATCAAAAAATCCAGCGATGCCGTACCCTTTTTCGACAACCTACGTTATCTCTCTCATGAAGAATTCCATGTGCTGTACCTGAACCGCGCGCACGTTCCGATCAGTTGTTTGGATTTGTTCCGTGGGGGTATAACAGGCACGGTAACGGATGTGCGGATCGTCCTAAAACGTGCGATTGAACTGGGTGCTACCGCCATGATCGTAGCACACAACCACCCCTCGGGCGCGCTCAAGCCCAGCGAAAATGACAAAAGGATGACCAGAAAATTAGTCGATGCCGCACAAACCCTCGATCTAAACCTCTTAGACCACCTGATTGTGACGCGTAGTGGCTACTTTAGCTTTTCGGATCAAGGATTGATGTAAATGGGTGCTTTAAGGTACGTTCGGAATTGGCAAAAACTGCTCACGACCTACGACAACGTAAGGTTGCTGTTTGCGGAATTCAATAAAATGCTCTACCTGCGTTCGTACATCGAGCACCAGCGCCCAGAAGACCGCATTCGCGCCATGCACCATGCGGCAAAGTGGCTCACTCACAGCATCCACATCGGAGAAGATAAGGGCAGTGGAACCTACTATTTCAACGACGGTTGGACCAGCTCCTACCCAGAAACAACGGGCTATATCATTCCTTCTTTATTGCGCTACGCAGCGCTTCCCTCTCCTGAAGTACCCTGGGCACAAGAGACCAGAGCGGCGGCGCTTGAAGCAGGGGAGTGGCTACTCTCCATACAACACGAAGACGGCGGATGGCCGGGCGGCTACCTCCACCAGCAGCGCGATTCTGTGGTATTTAACAGCGGCCAAATTTTGCGTGGTACTCGAGCGCTCTATGAAGCAACTCAAGACGAACGTTACAAAGACGCCTCACTGCGCTGCATCGAATGGATCTTGGAGCAACTCGACGACAAGGGACGCTTTTCCTCGAACGACTACATGGGTGAAATCCGCGTATATGGCACCTATGTGATGGCACCAGTTTTGGATTGGCTCCCGCATTTTCCACAATTCGAATCGACTTGGAAAAAAGCAGCTGCGTCCCACGCTAGTTGGGTATTGGGACAGCAAAATTCCTTAGGATGGTTTGCCAATTGTGACAACACCACCCACAAGAATAATCGGCCCATCATCCATACCATCGCCTACACGATCGACGGACTCTGGCACATGGGGCTTCACCTCGAGGACACCACCATCCAAGAGTCCGCCTTGCTACCTGCGCGAGTATTGGCCACCGAATTTTTGAACCGTGGCATTCTAAACGGCCGCTACGATGCCCGGTGGAACGGTACCGAAAGCTTCATACCCACCGGAGGCGCTCAGCTTGCCATCGTTTGGGAACACATGTACACCACCACTGGTGAAGCCCTATGGAAAGCAGCGTTTGAAAAAATGAATACGCTCCTAGTGGCCATCGCTGATCGCGGAGCTCGTGAGCACACCGACTCCTTCGGCGCTCTCACAGGTAGTTTCCCTTTTTGGGGCCGCTATGAGCCCTTCGCCCTGCCGAACTGGGCTACGAAATACTTTTTAGATTCTTTACTCAACGCCCATGAAAGACATTCTTAGGTCGCTCACGCCCAGCTTTGTGCTTGAATGGAACCGGGCACGTAAAAAACAAAACCGCCGTATCGCGCTCGACAAAAAGCGCAAGGCAGGAGAAGTTTGGACACGAGAAAAACTCACCAAGCAGCTGATAGAAGCAGGGATAGACCCTTCAAAAGATTTGCTCGTTCACAGCTCACTGAGCGCTATGGGCTTTGTAGAAGGAGGTCCAGCCACCGTGGTCCAAGCGCTTTTAGATGCCTTAAATGAAGAATCTACATTGCTCATGCCCACGAGCCCGGTAGTGACCCTCCAAGCGGAGCACCACCTTGAAGTTTTCGACGTGGCACATACACCTTCACGCATGGGGGCTATCACGGAGATCTTCCGAACAGCGTTCGCACATGCAAGAAGTGCCCACCCCTTAGAGCCTGTCGCCGCCTATGGACCCAAGGCGAGTGCCTACTGCACCGGACACCACACAGATGCTACTCCATACGGACCGAACAGTCCATGGCGCAAGCATATGGATTGGAACGGACAAATCTTATACATCGGAACTTCCCTGATCAACAGCGGCACAAGCCTCCACGCTGTGGAAGATGCGATCGGATGGAGGTCTTTTAAGTTTCCTGTATACCTCGAGAATTCCAAGACTTTCAAGGTGACCAGCAGTGGACGCACTGTAGATGTGGTGTCTAAGGTGCACAATCCACAAATGAGCGCAAAGCGCGAATGCGACGGTTTGATCCCCCTATTAGAGGACAAGGGCGCACTGCGTCAGGTAACGATCGGTGAAGCAAAGGCACTGTGGGTAGATGCGGCTCAGATGAAATCCATACTTTTGGAAGCATATACCTCACACGGGGTAACGATGTATACGACCAGCGGTTCATGAAAACAATACTACTCACAGGGGCAGGCGGCGGAGTCGCTAAGGCGATCATTCCAAGGCTCTTAGCCCAAGGCTATAAAGTACTACTGACCACAAAAAGCAGTGTAAAGGAATTGCAGGAGTACCTCGACGATCAGCGCTTGGAAGCAGAAGTATTCGCTGCAGATCTGACGCTCGATTCGGACGTTGCCTCACTAGCTACCTGGGCATCAGAGCGCGGTGGAGTAGATGTTTTGATCAATAACGCCGGTATCGCACACGCTGCTGCTGCATGGAAGTTGGACGCCTCTGAAATGCAACGTTTGTTTGAGGTCAATTTCTTCTCGGCAGTCCGTACTACCCAAACTTTTTTAGGCCCCATGCGCACACAAGGCTTCGGTCGCATCATCAACATCAGCTCAGTGGTCGCACACAAGCCTTCTTTCGGAACTGCGGGATACGCAGCTTCAAAAAGTGCATTAGAAGGGTACATGCGCGGGGTAGCTCTTGACGTCGCTAACAAAGGCATTACAGCCAACACTATCGCCTACGGTTACATGGACGCAGGAATGCTCTTCGATGTACCCGAGGAGACCTTAGAAGAAGTCTTAGAAACCATCCCGGTAGGGACTTTTGGAGCGCCGGAGCAGATCGCAAACTACATCAGTATGTTGATTGATAGTCCATTTACAACGGGTCAGACCTTGCATCTAAACGGCGGACAATGGATGCCGTAATAGCGCTATTTTCAAAACAAGATTCGCCACGTCTACGCTGGGCTGCGAAGGTGTTTTTCACCTGCGCCATGCGAGTTAAGGTGGTGCATTACTTCGATAAAACGGCTTGGGAAGAGGCTCCAGGCGTTAAAGTGAATTATTGTCCCAAAGACCTGCATGAGGGATTTCACATCAGTCCACATGGATTACTTTGGGAGAAGGAAATCAGCGAACAGGAGCTCTTTCCTTCGCAATGGAACGAGCTGCCGATCATCTGTCAGCGCAATCTCGGTAGCGTACCTTTCGATCCATTAGCAGCGACTTTTTATTTGGCTTCGCGCTACGAGGAATATTTACCCTTCATTCCTGATGCGCACGGTCGGTTTCCTGCAGCGGAAAGCTTTGCCTTTCAAAATGATTTTCTTGAGCGGCCGCTGATCAATGAGTGGGCATTAGCACTGGGGAAAATGATGTTTGGCGAGGACTTTGATTTGAGCGCACATTATTCCTACCGCACTACGGTGGATATAGACAACCTGTTTGCCTTTAAGGGCAAAGGTGCATTACGCACGATAGGGGCTTTCACTAGAGATATAACACAGCTCAACTTCTCTACCTTCAAACAGCGCCTCACTGTGCTTTTAGGGATTCGTCGTGATCCTTTTGATACATTTCGCAAGCAACGAAATTGGAATAAAAAGCACCACATCCCGACGACCTACTTTATGCTCTTTGCAGAGTTTGGTCCAAACGATCGTAACGTAAGTCCATACAGCACAGATGCTGCGGTGCGTCTTCGTGATATTGCAGACTGGGCTGAGGTCGGTATTCACCCTTCTTATGCTTCGAGTTCGGATGAAAAGAAGATCGCCACAGAGCGTGAAGATTTGCAGGAGGTTTTACGTCGCCCCGTGAATGCCTCAAGGCAGCATTATTTGAAATTGAGAACGCCGTATACCCAACGAACCTTAGTGGATTTGGGCATTACGGATGAACACAGCATGGGCTATGCGGAACTTGCAGGATTTAGGGCTTCCATGGCGACCCCATTTACCTTTTACGACGTGGAGATGGATGCCGAATTACCACTGATACAGCATCCGTTTGCGTTCATGGATACGACCTACTATATGTACGGAGGTTTATCTGCAGAGCAGGCGAGAAAACAGCTTATGAAGTGGCCAGCGATTCATAGAAAGGTGGGTGGAGCGCTGATCAGCATTTGGCACAACAGAACTTACGGAGAATCTGAACCGCAGACCGAAGGTTGGGTTAGTGTTTACAAAGACTTCATAGATGCCGCAAAGGTTTAAATACATCAAACACCGAGATATTGATTTTGAACGTTGGGACGCCTGTGTCTCTTCAGTACAAGGTCCTCAGCCCTATGGTTTTAGCTGGTATTTAAATTGGTTAGTACCCAGCTGGGACGCCATAGTCTACGGGGATTATGAAGTCATCTTACCGATCTTTCCTCAGCAAAAAAAATCGTTCACATTTACCACACGCCCCTTTGGCACCCAGAGCACTGGACCATTTTCTAAGATTCAGCTCACGGCCCAATGGACGGAAGAAATCATCGCAGCTGCAATGTCGCACCTGAAGTACGGCGAGTTTTTCTTAGCACCCGGTACGCCTATGCCTGATCACTTTACGGCAAAGTCGCTGTCTAACTATTCCCTGGAAACGAGCGACTGTTATGACGCGTTGTACCAGGGCTATTCCAAGCAGAACAAGCGCAACATCAAAAAGGCGAACGAGATAGAGTTGCACTGGGCCGAATGGTCGAACATTGATGAAGCCATTTCGCTTTGGAAGAATAACACCCAGGCGCAAACGAGCATTACGGATGCGAATCTGGATCGACTTAAAAAGCTACTTGAATTCTGTAACTATCAGAAAAAGGGAACACTTTATGCCGTCCGTGATGAATACAACCAGTTGATTGGTGCGCACTTTTGGATTATTGTGGAAGGGCGTTCTACGCTTCTGTTGAATGCTACTAACGACTACGGTAAGGCTAACGGCGTAAGTGCCTGGCTTATCGATCAACACATTCGAACGGTAGCGAGCACCGCACATACCATCGACTTTGAAGGCAGTAGCTTGGAAGGATTGGCTAGATTCTACCGCGGTTTTGGTGCGACCGACCATCCATTCTTTATGCACATTGAAAATCGACTCCCATTGTGGGCGCGACCTTTTAAACCTAAAACCACGAAAAATGCCTTATAAGCACCTCTTTTTCGATTGGGACCACACTCTTTGGGACTTCGAGAAAAATTCAGAAATGTCCTTGCGTAACCTTTTTGAAGATCTCGGTTTGCAATCCCTCGGTATCCCCAGTTTTGAGGTGTTTTTTGAAAAGTACATTGCCATTAACGATATAAAGTGGGAGCTGTATCGCAACGGTAAGATTGACAAACAGACCTTACGCGAGACCAGATTTCGTGAGACATTCGCCCATTTTGGCGCGGTAGATGACGCGCTTGCTTGGTCTCTTGAAACGCGCTACATCGCGGAAACTCCGTATCAAAATCATTTGATAGAAGGTACGCGAGAGGTACTGCATGCATTAAAAGAACGCGGATACATCTTTCACGTCATCACGAACGGATTTCAGGAGAGCCAGAACATCAAGTTTTCCGAGAGTGGATTGCAGCCACTGTTTGATGTCCTGTTATGCAGTGACCAAGTCGGAGTAAACAAACCTGATCCTAAAATTTTCCGCCGTGCATTGCAGCTCGCTGGTGCGAAACGTAAAGAGAGTTTAATGATCGGTGATAACCTCATCGCAGACTGTGTTGGAGCCAGAAATGAAGGCATCGACCAAGTCTTCTTCAATCCCAAGTCTCAGCGACACACCCAGAGCCTTACGTATGAAATTACAACCCTTACGGAGTTGTTAGATATTTTGCCGTAATCACACTTTTCGTTGCCCTGAAGATGTATTATATTCGGGGTATGAAACACTTAGTCGCGCTGTTTTGCATCATCATCTTCCTGAGCTCATGCGAGAGTACTCAGGTGGTTCCGGTGGACCAATTCCCTATTGATTCCACCGTCACAGAAGTAGAATTAGAAAACTATATAAATCGCGCTTACATCGCTGTTTTGAACCGAAAGCCGACGCTTACGGAGCAGTCCTCGGTTTTTAATCAGCTCA
The DNA here is from genome assembly GCA_949547975.1 of Cryomorphaceae bacterium. The sequence continues at coordinate 13,638 of CATITW010000215.1, forward strand.
ATATTGACCCGTACCACCGTGGCATACGCACAACGTTTATCGAATCTTTACAAGCCGACCCGCGTGCACGATGGACCGCTTGGCAGTTCTTGAGCAATCGGCTTGTAGACGGTGTTGATACGGTCCGATTAAACGAAGAAATAGATGCCTACAGCTATTACATCACTAACAGTGGTACCGACGGAGAACGAGAGTATTGGCAGGGCCTTTTCGACCGCTCGCTCGCACATTTTCAGGCCTACGAAGGTTGGCTAGCGGCAGATACCAGCTACACACAGGTCATGCGACGGATGTTTCGACTTCCAGCGTACGATGAAATCAATATGGGTACTGAAAATTTCGTGGTTAGCGTCTACCAGCACGCGTTTCATCGCTATCCGACCGATGCAGAATTGGCCAGTGGGATTTCGATGAGCGATTACAATTGGTCGACACTCTACAGCAGTAACGGAAACTCGAGGGAAGACTTTTTGGCCATCATCACTGCACAAAATGAATTTAGACAAGGAATGATCATTACCCTGTTTGAGCAGTATTTATCTCGAACTCCAGACACCCACGAGATTGTGTTTTACCTCAACTTACTCAACGGCGGTTGGGAGTTCTCGGACCTTCAGTTACGCCTACTAACTTCTACTGAATATGTCAATAGCTAAGGCGCTACAAATTTTGGGTTTAACCCTGCTCATCAGTAGTTGTCAGCGCACGACTATTTATGATGTGGGTACCCAAACACCGAATATCCCGGGACAAAAAAATGAGTTAAAGGACGACCTTCAGTTCATGACCATCGCCTACCGCGACTTGTACGAAGAAGAAATTCCGGTAAGTGTACTTGAAACCATGCGTAAGGCCTATATCAGCTTTGGCGATAAAGCCTTAGTGGTGGATGAGATCGTGCAAAGCTTGCTGTTGAATCCAGATCTAGAACTTCCAACTCAGCAGGAGATTGCTGATGATCCAGGTGCGTTCATTTCTCAGACCTATAAGCGCTTTTTTCTTCGAGATGCGTCCGATTTTGAATTGGCCTTTTGGGAAAGTCAGCTTGCTGAAGATGAATCGCTCACGGCTCAGGACATCTATTATGTTTTTATGACCTCTTCGGAGTACAAATACTACTAGCGCGATGGACAGACGATCGTTTTTAAAGAAATCAGCTTTGGGAGCCGCAGGAATGACCCTTCCTACGATACTGCCTTCTGGCCGATTGTTCGCTGCCACTGGAGCCCGCCGTGCCAACCATGTCGTGTTTTGTTTATTCGCAGGTGGCGTTCGCAACATGGAATCCATTCTTCAAAACGAAGGGAATCTAATGCCTGCCATGCTCAAAGGGAACAGCTCCATTTCCAGCGATATTGCCGGAGGAATCACCTCTATGCCAGGCAGCCCATTGCCGAAAGCCTTGCAGGAATACGGGACTTTATTCACGAACATAAAGTTCAGCGACGGTCCCACCGGGCACTTTAACGGACATGCCTCCGCGATAACGGGCCAGCATACAACCGAGAACCTCAGTCTTCGCACGAACCCACCTTTTCCGACGGTCTTTGAGCTGTACCGTAAGCACAACAGCCCATCGCACGCTGCGAAGAATGCTTGGTGGCTCAGTCATAGCAACAGTTTGTATCCGCTGCTCAACCACAGTTCTCACCCGAGTTATGGCGCTCAATACGCGGCAAACCAGATTGCTCCAAATCCATTTTTTCAGTGGGATGTGAGCGTGAATTTGAGACATGAGTTGCAGTTTACCGATCAGAAAGCGGCGACTATTGACGAGCTTCGAAGCTATCTAGATAGTAATTTTAGAAAGACCTACTCCCTAAACAACGGTGTTGTAAATAACGACCAAGATCGTGAGCAGATCGTCTCTTGGCTTAAGGGCATTCAAGACCGTGTGGTCACGGGTGCACTCAGCAATCCTTGGGGCGTACAACCCTATATGAATGGTGATCAGTACAACCTGTTCTTTGCAGAAGAGTTGATGAAGGAATTCCAGCCCGAATTACTGGTGGTGAACCTCTTTGGGGTAGATGTTGCGCACGATGAGTATACCGAATATTGTGACGCGCTGCACCGCGCGGACTATGGAGTGGCGCATCTTTGGGATACCATCCAGAATACTCCGGGAATGAAAGACGACACAGTGCTCATCGTCATGCCGGAGATTGGTAGAAATGAAACCCCGAACACCATTGTAGATCAGTACGGAAGACCCGCGCTGGATCACACGAACGGCGACCCGATGGCGCGCGATGTATTTTGTATGGTAGTGGGTCCCCCGGATGTGATTAGTCAAGACAGCATTTCGAGCGACCTCGGGGCTACTGTAGATGTCGTTCCCACGATCGCAAATATTTTAGGTTTTGACACCGACATGCCTTCTTTACCTGGTAACGTATTAAATGCAGCTTTCTCATGAGAAGTATCCTTTACTTAGCTGCAGCCGTCGTATTCGTAGCGTGTACTTCGCAAACGGGCTCAAATCCTTTTGATGTGCCGCCAGGCGAAGAACCAGGTGCGAATCTTACAGGTTTTGCAGAGATTCACGAGCGTATTCTTGAGCCGAAATGTGCAAATCCTGCGTGTCATGACGGCACATTTGAACCGGACTTCAGAACCATCGAAGGAAGCTATAATACGCTGGTATACCACCCTGTGGTTAAAAATGACGAGGACCGAAGCTATGAATACCGCGTAGTGCCTGGAGAGGTAGAGCAATCGTGGTTGTACAATCGTCTGGTTACTTCCAACGATACTTTGGGTCAAATGCCGCTGTATGGAGAACCGTTGTCGAATCAAGAAATCAAGCAAATCACTTCTTGGATAGAGCAGGGGGCGAAGGGAACGGATGGAACGGTGCCCCTTCCTCCGAATGAGGTACCAAATTTTAATTGGTACGTGGCATTCTCAGGCGATGTAAATTGGTCCAATTGGGACATGAACCGCATCGACGAAACTCGCACAGAATGGGCTGCCCCCTTCGCTGCAGATGCAAGCGATACAATAAGACTACTGCTGCACATGGGCGATGACCTACTTCCTACTTCCAACCTTCAGAACGTGGTCATTTATTCCGGACCTCATGACGATTACAGCCAAATGACCGCAAATCCGGCGACCTATTTCGTGGGTGACTATTGGACCGTATCCTTTGCGCCAAATACCTTCGATGCTGGTGATACGACCTATTTCCGTGTCCAATTCTCCGATGACGCTTCCACCATTTCTTCACCCGACCAGGAGTCACCTTGGTGGTACGTGGATCACTGTAGCTTTTACCTGTTCTAGCCCTATGAAACAGCTATTTCTCTTCATGTGCGCGGGTCTTCTTTGGAGCGCTTGCACGCCTAATTTCAGCAGTTCTATTCCCGATATCCAATTGCAAGAGCTCGGTCCCGAGCACATCGTGGCGCTGGAAGACAGCATTTACATGCGCATCTCCTTTTTCGACAGCGATGGCGATTTAGGTGAGAATTTGACCAGCGAGAACAATCTATTTGTGGTAGACGAGCGCTTAGAATTGGCACACGAATTCCGCATTTCCAACATGGTACCTGGAGGTGCTGAGGTTCCCATCCAAGGCGAGTTAGAATGGACCATCCCGAGCGTGTTTTTAACCAACTCGAACGGTGAATCTGAATTGGTCACCTACCGCATCTACGTCGTCGATAGGGCTGGAAACAAAAGCAATACCATCACCACAGCTCCCATTACCATTCTTCCTTAAAAATCCTCCGCAGTACCCAATTTCTTTTTCTATCTTCGTATAGTTGTTTAAACAAACATATAGAGCCATGCCCGTACGCAGAGCATTACCCGGACACGAAGTTATGATGGGGGACACTCCGATCAAACAACCGATCCCTACCGCTTCGGTAGAACAGATTGGTCCCTTTTTATTATTGCACCACCACGCCGGCGAAGTAAAAGCGGGCTCAGATCGTTGGAATACTGGGGTAGGGCCTCATCCGCACCGTGGTTTTTCACCCGTCACCTTCATTTATCAAGGCGGGGTACACCATAGAGACTCCCGGGGCAACAACAGCGTAGTGCATGAAGGCGGCGTTCAGTGGATGGATGTAGGCATGGGTATCGTGCATAGCGAACGCCCCCCGGCCGAATTGTGCGAGCACGGTGGCATCCAAGAAATCATCCAGTTGTGGGTGAACCTTCCAGCGGCGCTAAAAATGATTCAACCGGCATACATCCCACTTCAAAAAGATGAAATGCCTTCAGTTCAAGGCCATCCGGAGCTTAGGATCGTTTCAGGAACGCCTGTATCCGGTGCGGCACAAGGCCCGTTGAAGAGCGCCTATCCGATCGATGCATTGCACGGCACTACGAGCACTGCACCGCTCACTTTCGAAGTACATGAAGGTCAAAATGGGTTCATTTATCTGCTCAGCGGCGGTGGCCGTATAGCGGGATACGGACTCGTGGAGGAACACACGCTATATGAATTGACTCCGGGAAGTTATACGTTCGAACCTGCGGCAGCATCGAAAATCTTATGTGTAAGTGCGGTGCCTATTCAAGAAAAGGTGGAAAGCTACGGGCCATTCGTGATGAACAACCAGACGCAAATCATGGAAGCAATGCGTGATTACCAGATGGGTAAGATGGGTATGCTGGTAGAAAGAGATTTGGACTAAGCCTGCGTAAGGACCGTTAATCGGCTGTATCTTTGCTTTTAGATGAGTACGACCAAAACGGACATACGAGGATTGAGCCAAGAAGCGCTCATTGCCTTTTTTGAAAAGCATGGAGAGAAAGCGTTCCGCGCCAAACAAGTCTATCAATGGCTTTGGCAAAAAAGCGTGGCGAGTTTTGAGGAGATGACGAACCTCAGTAAGGAGACCCGCACCTTGCTCGATGAACACTTCGAATTCAAACTTCTTGAAGTCGATCTGATGCAGCGCTCGGTCGACGGTACCATCAAAAATGCAGTAAAACTTCACGACGGTGCCTTGGTGGAATCGGTATTGATTCCGACTGAAAAACGCATCACCGCTTGTGTAAGTTCGCAAGTAGGCTGTTCTCTAGATTGTACATTTTGTGCAACTGCTTCACTGAAGCGCATGCGAAATTTAGGTCCCGATGAAATCTATGACCAAGTTGTAGTCATCGACCGGCAAGGGCGGGAATTCTTCGGAAGACCACTCACAAACATTGTCTTTATGGGGATGGGTGAACCCTTGCTGAACTACGCAAATGTGCTTTCTGCGATTGACAAGATCACCGATCCAAAGGGCCTGGGTCTCAGTCCGAAACGCATCACATTGAGTACGATCGGCGTACCGAAATTGATCAAGAAGATGGCGGACGAAGAGGTTCGCTTTAATCTAGCCATTTCTTTGCACAGCGCTATCGAAGAAAAGCGTTCAAAGCTCATGCCTTTAGCACATCGCAGTGCAACCCTAGCTGATCTTCGTGAATCCTTGCAGTATTGGTATGCCAAAACGGGCCGTGGTGTCACCTTTGAATATGTGATTTGGCGCGGTATCAACGACACCGAAAAGGATGCTAAAGCCTTGGCAAAATTTTGTGGTGCCATCCCTACCAAAGTGAACATCATACAGTACAACCCCATCGATAACGGGCCCTATACGCAAGCTGCTCAAGAGGCCGTGGATATGTATAAAGAGTACCTCGAGAGCAAAGGAATCATCGCCACCATTCGCCATTCTCGCGGGCAGGATATCGATGCCGCTTGCGGTCAGTTAGCGAATAAAGTGGAATAGAAACTCGAAGGTCCCGCCTTCGCCTACTGTGCATAACATCGAGTTCTTCACATTCTTTGGAACTCTCATCCCCCGTGCCCAATTTATATAGGTAATCAACATTTACCTATATGCTCATCCGTCTTCATACCCTCCAGCCCACTTGCATGTATTCTCTTCCAGTGACTTTGGAAGTAAACATTTCCCGTGGAATAAAAATGCACGTCACCGGTGGCGCTGCAGCCTTAGTTCGCGAATCACGTCAGCGCATCTATGCCGTGATCAAGCAAAGCGACTGGCACTGGCCGGGTCAGCGCATTACGATCAACGTGCTCCCGACAGAAATCAAAAAATCAGGCGCCCATTACGACCTCCCCATCGCAATAGGTATCCTTTGCGCTTCGAAGCAACTACCACTGACCAAGCTCAAGACCACCCTGTTCGCTGGCGAATTAAACCTCAAAGGAGAGCTCACGCCGTATCCAGATCCGTTCAACATAGCACATCTAGCCCAAACCACAGGCTGTACCCATGTTCTCGCTCATTTCACTCCGCAAGACCTCCATGCGCTTAACCAGCGCTTTACTCATCTTCACTTTATTTCTGTGGCGACGTTTTCCGCTGCCACGGACTACCTTCGAGGCGCAACTCCCGTTACTACCGACATGCAAGCCGCCACACCAACGCTACCTAAACCCCAAGAACATTGCATGTCGGAAGTAGCCGGGCAGCGCCCCTTGAAACGTGCCTTAGAGATTGCGGCCGCTGGGGGACACCACCTTTTAATGATCGGCCCACCGGGAGTAGGGAAGACCATGCTCGCCACACGGTTTGCGGGCATTCAACCACCGCCAAACCCGAATGAGCGCGATCAGATCAGCGCGTTGGCATTAGGAGCGGGCATGCAACTAGGCGCACCTTTACGTCAAAAACGTCCTTTTCTTGCCGCCTCTCGTGTCTTAAATCATGTGGAGCTCCTCGGCAAGGGAGCAGCTGCAGGATTATGGGCACAGTTGCTTCAAGGGCAAACCACTGACCACCGATGTTTTGATCCTGAACTGCTGCAACAAACCCGGTCGTTACCCGCGGCATTGCGGTGCTTTGGTGGAGCGTTGTTTTTAGATGAGTTTACGGCGTATTCAAAGTCCGTTCATGAGGATTTATTACAACATTTGGATACCCACAAACTATCACTGCTGGTAGCGATGAACCCTTGCCCGTGTGGAAATTTCAACCACCCGGATAAAGACTGCCGCTGCAGTGCCTCTGCGTTATCCGCGCATCAGAAAAAACTCAGTGGAGCAATGAAAGATCGTTTGGACATGGTGGTGTACACTTCACCGATGTTATGGCAGGACGATATTGAGGAGACTTCTGCTCAAATCAAAGCGCGCGTAGAACGTGCGTGGTCTATTCAGATCAAACGTCAAGGCGCACAAAATGCCCAATTAAGTACCTCACAACTCGAAGCAGTAAGTCGTATTGAAAAGTCAGATTGGCGCTTTTTCTACCGAGAATGTGCGCGGCAAAAGGTCAGCATTAGAGGACAGCGTAGTTTGTTAGCACTTGCAAGAACCTTAGCAGATTTAGAAGGACAACAGAAGGTCACAAAGGCACAACTGATTTTGGCGTTTGCACTGCGCTTTAGTGATCGCGCGTCCTACAGTCCTGTCAAAAAACAAGTCAAAGCATCCCCAAAGAAAAGCACAGGCCCAACTTTCAACTTGGGCGACGGAACTACTTTCACGGTCAACAGACCGCCTCAATAGTGGTGGAACAGGTAATGGAGGCGTTGAAACATGTTCAACCCTTCATTGCTCCACCCGTTTTATCGACGCCAGCTCGGGTCTTTTGGATCAGGTGCATTCTTGGTCCATTCGATAGGTCCATCGCAGCCGATCTCTACAATCATAGCATTAGGTGACCCGAACACACCAAGCATAGCACTACGCCAATCACGGAATTCGTTCATGTCCGTAGCATAGCAGCTCAGCGTAAGTATGGCAATGTAATTTTTATCGATGACGACAACGGCTGGTTGCACATGGTCCACGGTACGGTAATCTCGCCCAGGAGTGATGCGCTTGTTGCCAATAAATTCCTTGAACCAAAATTTAAGCGCATATTTCAGCTCTTCTTCGTTTTCATAAGCGAAGGTGCTTAAATCATATTTAGGGCGCACATTATTGCCAAGCTCGTTCACTTCTTTCTCGATCTGTTTGAGCTGGAAGTACTGATGTTCTACAAAATTGGTTTGATCTAGAACGCCATAGTTCGGCTCACTTCCGCCCAATTCTTTGATTTTAAAAAGTTCAGATTGCTCGGCTAGAAACAGCTGCGTTCTCTGCCCCAATTCTTCCGTTTGTGCCACAACAAACAGTGGCAATGATAGGATCAAACTAAGCAAGACTCTTTTCATACGGTAAAGTATTATACATTTAGATCGGCGACCACGAATGTGCTCCCTCCGACGAAGATAAGGTCATTTTCTGAGGCTGCATTTTTTGCTGCCTCCAAGGCCGTTGCAACTCCTTCAAATGCGGGACCAATTTTGCCCAAAGCCGCCGCTTCCTCTTGTAATTGCTCCCCTGATTTGCACCTCGGTGAACTGCACGAGGTCCAATAAAAAGCGCTGCTTTCTGGCAACAGTGCAATCATTCCGCTGCTGTCTTTCTCCGCTGCTGCGCCTAGAACCCAGTGAATTTGTCCGCCACATTCTCGCTGCGCTTGCCCGACGATACGTTCAAAGGCCTCAGGATTATGTCCCGTATCACAAACCACTTTCGGCGAAGTGCTGAGCTCGCTCCATCGACCAAAAAAGCCAGTGAGCTCTCCCACTGAAGTGAACCCTAGTCTCCAAAGTTTCTCGTACTCCGGAAGTAATAAGGACAAGACAGCAACTGCGCCGCGCAAATTTTCATTCTGGTAATCGCCACGTAAATCGGTCTCCGCGTCAGTTGACTTTGCCCAAAGCAAAGGCGCTCCCACACGCGCGGCAGTAGCCTTAAATACCGGGGCAGTTTCTGGATCTTGTTCTACCACAACAACGGGAACTCCTGCCTTGATGATTCCAGCTTTTTCAGCAGCAACTAGATCGCGCGAATCGCCCAGCCATTCTTTGTGATCTAGACCGATATTGGTAATCAAACACACTTCCGGATCACAGATATTGGTCGCATCTAGTCGCCCTCCCATACCGGTTTCTAAAACGATATAGTCGACTTGTTCCTGTTCAAACCAGCTGAGGGCAAGCATCAAGGTCAATTCAAAAAAGCTATATCCACCTTGCTCAAAATGCGCACTGTGCCTCGTCACCCAGCTTGCGACAAATTCTTTCGGCACCAAGTCTCTACCGATCTTCGCTCGCTCTCGAAAGTCAAACAAATGCGGAGATGAAAATACGCCGACACGTTGCCCGCATGCTAATAATCCTGCTGCGATCATATGGGCCGATGA